>JAABRC010000406.1 GCA_011391115.1 Candidatus Egaibacter danicus
CTGATGCAGGTGGTGGCAGCGAGTGCTTTGCTGGCGGTGTTTTTGATGTGGTCGGCCAGTGCCGTCGACTGGACCGGCTTGCGGGTCGAGAGTATGAAGCGAATTGGGTTGATGGCCCTTGTACTGATTGCGTCGGTAGCTATTTATTTTGTAGCGCTTTGGGCATCAGGGCTGAAAGTCAGAAAGCTGTTGCAGCGTTGATACAAAATGACTTGACGCCGCTGTGCGCGGCCGTTACAAAGACTCATGCAGCTTAGTTTTACTGCACCCACGCCGCTGGAATATTTTGCGTCGCTAGTCCAGAGCGATGAGCACTTTCCGTTGCTTGAAGCGGCTGTCTCGCTGGCCCAGGACGAATACCCCGGCCTCGATGTTCAGCAGGTGCTGGGAGATATTGACCAGTTGCTGGCACGCCTGAAGCGCCGGCTTCCGGCTGACGCGCCGCCTTTGCAGCGCCTTCGCTCGCTGAACCAGTTTTTCTACCGGGATCTGAACTTTGGCGGCAACGTCAATGATTACTACGACCCGGACAACAGCTACCTCAATGCGGTTTTGCGTACCCGCCGCGGCATCCCCATTTCGCTGGCCGTGATCTGGCTGGAACTGGCGCAGGGCCTGGGTCTGAATGCCAACGGCGTGGCTTTTCCGGGGCACTTCATGCTCAAGGTCAATCTGCCCCGCGGGCAGGTGGTGATAGACCCGTTCACCGGGCAGTCACTCAGTCGCGAAGAATTGTCTGAACGCCTCGAACCTTACAAGCGCCGCAGTGGGCTGGTCGATGACTTTGATGCTCCCATCGGCTTGTACCTTCAGGTGGCTCCACCCAGGGACATCATTGCCCGCATGCTTCGCAACCTGAAGGAAATTCATCGCACGCAGGAAGACTGGGCGCGCCTGATCCCTGTGCAGGATCGACTGATTACCTTGTTGCCTGAGGCTTGGGGTGAATACCGTGACCGGGGCCTGGCTCAAGCCGAGCAGGGCCATGCGGGACAAGCGGTAGCGGATCTGGAGGTTTACCTGATTCATGCCGAAGAAGGTCTGGACATTGACGCCATCGCCGACCGGGTGGCCGAACTGCGTCGCGCCAAAAGCTGAGCCAGCCGTCACGGTGTGACCTGATGTAAACCGCGTTGACCGGGGCGCCGCCAGTCAGATACACTGATTGCAACTTTTAGAAAGAAACCCCATGAACACCTTTAAACGCCTGGTCGCTTCGCTGGTCATTGCCTCCACCGCCCTGATGGGCCTGCCGATGACGGCGCAGGCGGCCATTGTGTCTACCGATGAAGCGATGTCCACCCCGGTGGCTGCGGCCAATCGCGACCGCGTCAACACCTTCCTCACCCGCGCCGATGTGCGCAAGGCGCTGCAGGAGCAGGGCGTCAACGGTGACGCTGCGGTAGAGCGCGTAAAAGCCATGTCGGACACCGAAGTGGCCCAGCTGGCTGGCCGCATTGACCAGGCGCCTGCCGGTGGCGATATTCTCGGCATCCTGTTCACCATCTTCATCGTGCTGCTGGTGACGGACATCATGGGCCTGACCAAAGTCTTCCCGTTCACCCGATCGATTCGATGAGCCCAGAGCGCTCCCGGCTCTCAGCCCCCGCTCTGGCGGGGGTTTTTGTTTGTGTGATGCTCATGCTGTTGTCGGGCTGTGCCACGCCGCAGATGAGCAGCCTGGAACAGCACTGGCCGGCTGACGTTGCCTCGAAAGCCGAGGTCAAAAATGTTCCCTTTTTTCCGCAGGAAGACTACGAATGCGGGCCGGCCGCGCTATCGACGGTGTTCCATGCCGCGGGTGTGCGGGTATTGCCCGAGGCGCTGGTTGACCAGGTTTACCTGCCCGGCCGCAAAGGCTCGCTGCAGGTGGAGATGCTGGTGGCCAGCCGACGCAACGGCCTGCCCGCCTACCCGCTGAAGCCCAAGCTGGAGGCGGTGCTGCGCGAGGTGGCGGCGGGCAACCCGGTGCTGGTGTTCCAGAATCTGTCACTGCCGATTTACCCGGTGTGGCATTACGCGGTGGTGATCGGGTTTGACCGCAATCGCAACACGCTGATCCTGCATTCCGGGCGCACACCTCGCCTGGAGATGTCGCTGGCCACGTTCGAGCGCACGTGGGCTCGGGGCGACTACTGGTCCATGGTCGCCCTGGCGCCGGGTCGGTTGCCGGCAACGGCCGAGTCCGACGGGTATGCGCAATCGGTTGCCGCGCTGGAGCGCGTCAACCCGAAAGCGGCGCAAACGGCTTATGTTGCTGCTCTGAAAAAGTGGCCAACCCACCGGGCCTTGCTGTTCGGCTCGGGCAACGCTGCTTACGTCCTGGGGCAGCTACCCGCCGCGGCCGTAGCCTACCGGGCTACCGTACAGGCTCACCCCGACTTTGCTGACGGCTGGAACAATCTGGCGCAGGTGCAACTGGAACTGGGCAGACGAAAGGAAGCGTCTGAAGCCATCACAAAAGCGGTGGCTCTGGGTGGGGTGCGATTACCACAATACCTCGAACTTCAACAGAAAATTGGTGTCAAATAGGTTTCCAGGCCCCGTGGAATATGCGTAACTAGCTATTAAATTAATAGCTAAAAGATACTCAGTGGCGCATTGGAAAGGGCGGGACCGGGCCGTGCTCGAAAGCAGCCATGGGATCGGCATGCAGCAGGGGCTCCTGTGCTGACAGCGGACGGCCGCCAAAGGGAGCCGGCGGGTTTCTGTCTTTGCGAGGGGCGGGAGCCTGGTTCACAACCAGCCCGGCCACTGGTGCAGGTGCCACAACCGGCTCCAGGCGTGCAATGGGCCGCAACCACCGCAAGACGGGTTCCCATTGCGCTACGTCGGCGTCCCGTGAGCCGTGAGGCAGATCAAACAGGGTCAGTCCCGTCTCCAGGCCGCGCACATACATCTGGGTTTCCCGCAATACGCCGAGAAAGTTCATATGCAGCCCGTTGGCCCAGTTCTGCAGCGTCTGGGCCGAATGGGTGCGCGCATCGATGCGCATGCCCACGACGCCCACCTGGCAGCGCCCGCTGGCCACACGGGGCAGG
>JAABRC010000407.1 GCA_011391115.1 Candidatus Egaibacter danicus
ACTTCGCTCCTTCCCATTCAACTTCACTTCCTGTAGTCAAAGGCTACAGCGGTTTCAAGGGAAAAAACACCGGGGTGAGCAGCAGCACAACAACGGAGTAAGTCACGCTCACCGGCAGCCCTGTGCGCAGGAAATCAGCCAGCCTGTACCGCCCTGGTGACATCACCATCAAATGGGTCTGGTAGCCAAAAGGAATGAGAAAGCAAGCACTGGCTCCGTATGCCACCACCATGACAAAGGCTGTGGGGTCTACGCCAAAAGCTTTCGCTGTGGCCAGCGCGACCGGGAAGGCCAAGGCTGCTGCGGCATTGTTGGTTACCAACTCAGTTAGCACCAAAGTCAGCAAATAGACACCGATCAGGGCTCCATACACGCCGTAACCGTCAAAGGCGCTGCGCATACCGTCGGCAACCAGTTGCGCTGCACCAGAATTTTCCAAACCCTTCGCTAGGGCCAGTGCCGAACCGATCACCATCAACAGTTCAAACGGAAATCTCCGACGCAATTCGGCCAGCGTGAGGAGACGCGTGGCCAAAAAGAGGCAAAGCAGCAGCATCAAGCCCGGCAGCAAGCCCAGAACACCGGAGGCAGATCCTGCAATCACAACACCAAACCCACCCAGCGCCAGCATGCTCTGCAAGGCGCTGAGCTGGGGGCGGATCAGTGACCCCCCCAGGACGTGGAAGTTGCGATCAAGGTTTCGATGCTGCGCAAAATCCGGCCCTACTGCGAGTAGCAGGCTGTCACCCACTTTCAAGGGGACACGTCCAAGCTGACCAGTCAGCCGCCTTTCGCCACGTCGAATGCCAACCACGCCCGCGTCAAACATGGTCCGAAAATCGACCTCGCGCAAGGTTTTGTTGGCGAGCTCTGACTCGCTGGACACGATGACCTCAACCAGGTTGGAGTTGAGTAAGGCATCGGAGCGGGTGCCAAATACCTCTAGGCCACCGATATTCTGGAGGGCCTGGAATTTGGTGACCTCACCTGTGAACAACAGGACATCGTCAACCTGTAGTACCTGGTCAGGGCTGACGGGGGAAATCAACCGAGCGTTGCGTTCGATTTCCAGAAGGAACAGTCCGTTCAGATGCCGAAGTCCGTTTTCTTCGATGGAACGCCCGGCCAAGGAAGACTCTTGGGATACGCGCGCTTCAAGAAAATAGGGTTGTGCACCGTCAGATGTCTCGGCGAAATGGCGTGGTAGCCAACGTGCGCTGAGCGACAGGACTGCGATACAAGCCAGTGCCACGGGTATGCCTACCCAAGCCAGCTGAAACATGCCGATAGGTGCCAAGCCATTGCTGACTGCAAATGAATTGACCACCAGATTGGTCGATGTGCCCACCAGCGTCGTCACACCTCCAAGAATTGAGGCGTAGGACAGGGGGATCAACAAGCGCGAAGCGGGAATCAACTTCTGTCTTGAGATGCTGTTGAGCAAAGTGCCCACTACCGCTGTATTGTTCAGAAAGGCTGAAAAAGCCGCGGCCACCCCCATCAACTTGATGCTGGCGAACGACTCGCCTCCGCTCAGCAGCCGCTGTGTCATGCGCTCCAGAAGCGCAGATCGCTCAAGCGCCAGAGAAACCAGCAGCAGCAGGATCAAGGTGGCCAATGCCGGATTGGAATAACTCGTGAGCAGTGCGGTTTCGTCAATCAATCCAAAGAGGTAATAGGCCCCGGCCCACGCAGTGAAGAGCACCGCAGCCGACCAACGCCCGTACACCAGCAGCGCCAGCAAAACACCAATGGATAGAAGCGCAAGAGCAGCGGTCATACGTTCTGCTGTGTCAGCGCTCAGCGCAGGCCCCAGGCCGCAAAGTGGGGGTTTTCAAAGCCGGGTTTACCATACAGAAGCGGGCTACCGTCTAGGCGTTCCACCGCGCCTCCAGCGCCCAGCAGCACGGCATGTCCCGCCGCAATATCCCACTCCATCGTGCGTCCCAGTCGGGGGTACACATCGGCTTGACCACTCGCGACCAGACACAGCTTGAGAGACGATCCCGCGCTCACCGATTTTGAGACCAAGCGGTCTTTCAGAAACGCATCTAGCGCAGCCTCATCGCCATGTGAGCGGCTCGCAACCACCGTGATGCCCTCCGCAGGCTGTTGGCGGCAGGCAATCTTTCGGCGTTCGCCGCCTTGTTCCATCCAGCTGCCCAGGTTCAAGCCGCCCGCATACAGGGACCCTAGGGCGGGCGCCAGCACCACGCCCAGAGTTGCCCGACCATCTTCAACAAGCGCCACATTCACGGTGAACTCGCCGTTGCGGTTGATGAATTCTTTGGTGCCGTCCAGTGGATCGACCAGCCAGAACCTGTTGCCCACTTCTGGCATCAAGCCGGCTGCTGCAGCCTCCTCGGCAATGATCGGTATGTTGGGTGTGAGGCGCTGCAGAGCCTCTGTGATCAGTGCTTCGGCTTGCTCGTCTGCCTTGGTCACAGGCGATGCATCGCCTTTAGTCACCACATCGAAGTCACTGGCATAAACCGCCATCACCAACTCGCCAGCCTTCCTGACGATAGGGATCAGTTCCTCAAGCAGTTGGGCGTTGGTGTAGTGGTATTCCATCTTTCTCTCCGTTGGTTCTGATTGTGTGATCTTACCAATTGGTTTAACATTCGATAAAATTTTATATCTTTAACACTTCGGTCAAGCTGTGAGCGGTAACCAACTTAGTGTCGATGAACTCAACAACCGGCGACGGGAAGCTGTTCGGTTGCGCCTTCAAGGCTCGACACTTGCCGTCGTGTCGCAAGTGACCAGTCTCAGCTCACCCACCATCATTTCTGCTGTCAAGGCTTACCGAGCGGGGGGTTGGGAAGCCGTTGCGGTGCATCCACGCCGTGGGCGCCCCACCCGCCAGACCTCTGTATTCAGTGCAGAGCTTGAGCAGCATCTGTTGCAAGCCATGCTGGATGGACCTGCGTCACAGCTTTGGAGCGTGACCGATGTGCAGCAATGGCTTGCGTCGCGTGGAGGGGCACTCAGCCGTTCTGGTGTCTTGCATTGGTGTGCGCGAACGGGCTTGTA
>JAABRC010000408.1 GCA_011391115.1 Candidatus Egaibacter danicus
TGATGTGGTTCTCAAAACCTGAAAACACCAAGCCTGTGGCGCTGATTATATTTTTCGTCACCTTTGTCAGCATTGTGCTCTACGTTTACGGCAGCAAAAAGCGCAGCAAGCGGCTCGAGTCCTACCGCGACATACCGTTTCTGGACGAGCAGCAGGGTGAGAATCTAGGCGATCAAAAAGACACGAAGGACAAGCAATGAGCGAGCAAAAACTACAATCTCAAACCGTGCAAACCACAGGCCATGCCTGGGACGGTGACCTGCAGGAATACAACAACCCGTTGCCGGTATGGTGGGTCTACACCTTCTATGCCACCTTTATTTTTGCCATTGTGTACTGGACCATCTACCCTTCGTGGCCGTTCGGTAAAGGCTGGATTGGTGGCTTGTCGGACATCACCTACGTCAATAGCGCAGGCGAAACCAAAACGCACAGCTGGAATACCCGCGCATTGTTTCTGGAAGACATGAACAAGGCGGCCGTTGCGCAAAAGCCCTATTTCGACAAAGTCCAGTCGATGTCCTATGAGCAGATCTCTCATGATCCCGAGATTACCGCGTTCATTTTGTCCTCGGGCAAGGCCTTGTTCGCAGACAACTGCGCAGCCTGTCACCAGGCTGGCGGCCAGGGCGTGGTGGGGTTCTTCCCCAATCTGACCGATGACGACTGGCTCTATGGCGGTTCATACGAGCAGATTCATCAGACGCTGGTCAATGGGCGTCGGGGCTACATGCCGAGCTTCGGCGAGGTGCTGTCGGGCGCGCAGATCAGTGATCTGGCTAACTATGTCGCCAGCCTGTCTGGAATCGCGCATGACGCAGCCAAGGCCAAAGCGGGTGATGTCCTGTTTCACAGCGAGACCGCCGCCTGTTATTACTGCCACGGTGTGGATGCGAAAGGCCGCAAGGAAATTGGCGCGCCCAACCTGACTGATGGCATCTGGCTGTGGGCAGGCGTGGCTGCAGCGCCCTCTGGCGAAGGCAAGGTTGCGGCGATTCGCACGGTCATCTCCGGTGGTCTTGCCAAGGGCGTGATGCCGGCATGGGGCGGACGCCTGTCGCCGGAACAAATCAAGGTGTTGACAGTCTATGTTCATGATCTGGGCGGTGGGGTATAAGCCTGCCAGACTGAATTAAGCAAAAGCCCCCGTTCACGGGGGCTTTTGCTTCCCCCTTACCCAGCGACCACATTATGCAAACAGGCTTAGAAGACCAGCTAGGGCTCTATCAAAAACGTATTCCCATTTTCACCCGCTCGGTGAAGGGGCGATTCCGGCGTTTCAAGACGGCGGTGCTGGTGTTGGCGTATAGCATTTTTTTCCTGCTGCCATGGGTGCCGTGGTCACGACTGGATGCGCCGTCGCAAGCTGTATTGTTTGATGTGCTGGGCCGCCGGTTTCTGATTTTCGGGCTGACGGTGTATCCGCAGGATGTGATCTGGCTGGCGCTGCTGCTGTTTATTGCGGCCATCCTGTTGTTCTTCGTCACCGGTCTGGTAGGGCGCGCATTTTGTGGCTATTTCTGCTTTCAGACCCTGTGGACAGATTTCTTCATCTGGATCGAATACAAAATTCAGGGAGAGCGTCCGGCGCGGGTGCGCCTGTTCCGGCAACCGTGGAATCGCGAAAAGCTGCTCAAGATCGGTGCCACCCACGCGCTTTGGCTGCTGGCTTCGTTCTGGACGGGGCTGACCTTTGCCGCCTATTTTGCTTACGCGCCGCAACTGGTGGTGGACTTTTTTACCGGCCAGGCTGCTGCGGCCGCATACATTACGGTCACGGCGCTCACGCTGGCGACCTATGCCGCCGCCGGCCTGATGCGCGAGCAAATCTGCACCTATATTTGTCCGTATGGCCGTTTCCAGAGCGTGATGTACGAAGCCGAGACGCTTGCCGTGCATTACGACGCCAAGCGTGGCGAAGGCGCACACGGGCGGGCGAGCGTGCGTGCCGGTCGCGGCATCGTGGTGGAGCGGCGGTCACGCGAGCGCGCCGAAGCGACGGTGATGGAGGAGCGTCGGCGCGTGAACCGCAACTCGGGTGAGCGTGCGCTGGCCGAGCGGCATGAGCAGGGCTTGGGTGATTGCATCGACTGCGGCCTGTGCGTGCAGGTGTGTCCGGTCGGGATCGATATCCGGGACGGCCTGCAATACAAATGCATTTCGTGTGGCCTGTGCATTGATGCCTGCAACACCATCATGGACTCGTTCAACTTTCCGCGTGGTCTGATTCGCTACGATTCGGAGAAAAACCTGGCTTCAGCTACGCCCGCCGCACCCAGGCTGGAGTGGAAACGGCTGAAAATTATCGGCTACGGGGCAGCACTCGTCTTGATGAGTGCTTACCTGGTCTACAGCATCAGCGCGCGCGGCAGCTTTGACCGTGCGGTCAGCCAGATTCGCCAGCCGCTGTATGTCGTGCTGTCGAATGGTGATATCCGCAACCGTTACCAGATTCGCATCACCAACAAGGCGGCCGAAGATCAAACCTATCAGATCAGCGCGCGCGGCATCCCTGCATCCGCGCTTGATGTCGGTCATTTCCGCGAAATCACCATCAAGCCGGGCCATAGCGGCATGGTGCAGGCCAGTGTGCGGCTTTCGCCCGCGCTGGCGGCACAAACCCAGCATTTCGAGATACTCATCACCCCAATGGGCAAACCCGCAGAGACGCGCGCGGAAGTGATTCGTTTTGATACACCGAGCCTGCGCCCATGACTACGATGACCACTTTGTTCGGCGGTTTGATCGCCGTGCTTGCGCTGTACGCCATCGGTGGCTTGTTCCGGAGCCTGCCGCCGATGTTGCGTGCTGTGCTGGCTGGGGTGATCCCGCTGATGGCCTACTTCGTCCTGATTGTCGGTCGCTGGCCGGGGCTGGATGTCGTGGCCATGCACATCTCTGTGTTTTCCGCGACGGCGCTGGTGTTGTTTGCCATGACGCAGTTCCGCCGGCGTGGTGGCGAACGCATGCACTGGGTGCCCAAACTGTTGATTGCTTTCTTTATTGGTCTGGTTTTTCTCAACGCTGCGCTGC
>JAABRC010000409.1 GCA_011391115.1 Candidatus Egaibacter danicus
CTATTCCTTTCAAGATTCCAGCCAGGTTTGAATCAGCAGTTCCACCAGTTCAGCCAGCTCATTGCGCTCAGCTTTGCTGATGTTTGTCCGCGCCGATTGAATATTGAGCCACCCTGCCGATTCAAATTTGAGCCAGGGCGGATTGCTGATTTTTGAAACGGCAACTGTGGACAAGTGTACTCAATAGCTGGTTTTTTCTTGCCCCCTTGTTTTTGATTGCAAGCAGGGGAAAGACGCGAAGGGCGCAGCCCGTAGCGGATTTCCCCTGCTCGTGTGCACCTCAGAACGGCTCGTCATCCTCTGGGGCGACTGGGACCACTTTGCCGCCCTTGCGTTCACTCTCCCTGGCCTTAATGCGCGTCTTGGCCGCCATGGTGCTGTGCCTGAAGCGGTACGACTCGTTGCCCGTCTCCACGATGTGACAGTGGTGGGTCAGCCGGTCCAGGAGCGCCGTGGTCATCTTCGCATCCCCAAACACGCTCGACCACTCCGAGAAACTCAGGTTGGTGGTGATCACCACACTGGTGTGCTCGTACAGTTTTGACAGCAGGTGAAACAGCAAGGCACCACCGGCTTGGCTGAAGGGCAGATAGCCCAGCTCGTCCAAGATGACCAAGTCCATACGCATCAGAGCCACAGCGATGCGCCCAGGCTTGCCTTCGCGCTTTTCCCTCTCCAATTCATTGACCAAATCGACCGTGGAGTAGAAACGCACCCGTTTGCCTTTGGCGGTAATGCCTGCCACCCCAAGGGCCGTGGCCAGATGCGTCTTGCCGGTACCTGGTCCGCCAATGAACACTGCGTTTTGTGCCGTGTCAGTGAAGCCCAATGTACCCAGTTGGGTGACCAATTTCTTGTCCACCCGTGTGCCCTCAAAGTCAAAGCCCGCCATATCGCGATGAAGTGGGAACTTGGCCGCCTTCATCTGGTGACGCACCGAAGCAAATGCGCGTTGTGCGTGTTCGGCTTGCAACAAATGTTCGATCAACCAGCGAGAGGTCTGGATGCCCACATCGGTCTGCTTTGCCTCGGGGGTGCTCAGCTCCTCCCAGGCACTGGCCATGCCGTGTAGGCGCAGCTCCTTGAGCTCCGTGCTGATGTCACGCGTCTGCATGGTCCACCTCCACCGTGGTGTCGGTGCCCAGCACGCCACGTAGGCTGTCGTAACGGCCTGTATTGGCCACTGGCGCCTCTTGCAAATCCAAGCGACTCTCCACCGTCTGCGGCGTTGGCGGGGCATTGAGGCGGGCCAACACATTGAGCACATGTTCGGCGCTGAGAACCCCCGATTCAATGACCAATTCCACGGCCACCAGCACCGACTCCAGTCCATGGATGGATACGCAATTGAGCACCTGCGCCATGGTTTTGTCACCACCATCATGGCGCATCAGGCCTTGGCGCAGGCGCAAGAGCGGCGCTGGCATGTCGGCAAAGGGGGCGCCGTTTCTCAAGGCACCGGGCTTGCGCTGTACCAGCGCAATGTAGTGCTGCCAGTCGTAGCAGATGTGACCGCGGTCGGCCACGCGCCCATGGCTTGCCACAATGACCTCGTCGCTGGCAATCTCCACCCGGCCTGGGTACAGCCGGGTGCTCACGCGCTTGCCCGCCAATTCACACGGAACCGAGTAGCGGTTGCGTGCCACCGCCACCAAGCAGGTGCTCGATACCTTGGCTGAGCGTTCGACATAGCCATCAAATTCAGTGGGCATTGGCATCAGCTCAGTACGCTCCTGTTCCAGCATTTCAGCCACGCTCAATTGCTGGTATTCGGGGTGGCGTATCTCGCCCCACAACACCCGGCAGCGCTCGCCCAGCCAAGCGTTGAGTTCTTCGAAACTGCCCCATTTACGGCTCTGTGCATCAATCCAAATACGGCGGCGACTGTCCTGCACATTCTTCTCGACCACACCCTTCTCCCAGCCGCTGGCGACGTTGCAGAAATCAGCGTCAAACAAGTAGTGCGCGCACATAACGGCAAAGCGGGTGTTAACGGTTCGGCCCTTGCCCTTTTTGACCTTGTCCACAGCAGTTTTCATGTTGTCGTAGATGCCCCGGCGCGCTACACCACCCAAGGCCGCAAAAGAGCGTGTGTGCGCATCAAACAGCATTTCATGGCCTTGGCTGGGGTAGGCCACAAGCCAGAAGGCCCGGCTGGCGCACAACTTCATGTGGGAGACTTGCATGCGGTGATAGATGCCGCCCACCACCATGCCCTCCTCACTCCAGTCAAACTGGAAGGCTTCGCCCAGCTCGAATTTCAAGGGCACGAACGCTTTGACGTTTTTACCTTCGCTGGCACGCCAGGATCGAATGAAGTCGGTGACGCGGGTATAGCCACCAAGATAGCCGCTGGTCTTGATTTGCGCAAACAGTGCGTGTGCCGTTCGCCTGTCTTGCTTCAGACGCAGAGCGTCGGCTTTGAGGGCTTGCTTTATCTCGTCCGTAAAACCCTCCAGCTTGCTAAAACCTTTGCCCCTCGCGTACTTGGGCGTCTGAACTTTGTCCGGGGTCTTGAGCCATTTGTGCACAGTGTTGCGCGACAAGCCCGTGCGTTTGGCTATGGCTCGCTCAGAGAGCTTCTCGCGCACATGCATGCGCCTGATTTTTCCTAAAAGTTCCATGGTGATCACCTTGTTTGCTCCTGCCCAAAAAGTAGGCAGAACTAGTAAAACACCTGGCTCAGTTTTGAGTCGGCACAACCTCTATAAGTGGCTCAGTTTTCGGTCGGCAGCAACACACTGGTTCAGATCCAGTTACCCGAAATCTGCCGATTTCCCCATTCTTGGGCGGTGCAAGGCGCAGCCTGCCTCGCAGCTGCGGTCAGCTCGCTGCTTTGGACCTCACCAACTGATGCGCTGATCGACCTCAAAGTCAGGTACCGATTGGCAAGCCTGGTCCCAATCCGGCAGGGGCCCTATACCTTCTATACCTGTCGAGTTCCGCGCGTTCATGTCGCTCGCAAGGGTGCTGAGAGATTTTTTCACCTTCACACGGCCGAATGTGTCTTCAACCAGTCCTTGAGTGCG
>JAABRC010000410.1 GCA_011391115.1 Candidatus Egaibacter danicus
ATTTGCTGCGCCGGAGCAGCCCGGAATTTGGTCCCGCCATCGAGGCGCTCATTGTTTATGACAGCAACCCGGTGGCGGTGGCGCCTGAATCGGCCAAGGTGGTGCAGGGCTTTGCGCGCGATGATTTGTTTACCGTGGTGCTGGAGCATTTTCAGACCGACACCGCCGATTACGCCGATTACATCCTGCCCGCCACCACACAGCTGGAGCACTGGGATGTGCACAGCGCCTACGGCCACACCGACGCGCTGCTCAACCGGCCGGCGATTGCGCCGCTGGGCGAGGCCAAGCCCAACGCGCAGATTTTCCGCGAACTGGCCGCGCGCATGGGCTTTCTTGAGCCGTGCTTTGCCGACAGCGACGAGGCGCTGTGCCGCCAGGCCTATGGCGACAGCGTCAGCTTTGACACCCTGCTGGCCAACGGCTTTGCCACCCTCGACACGCCAGAAGCGCCTTTTGTCCAGGGCAACTTCCCGACGCCCTCCGGCAAGTGCGAGTTTTTCAGCGCGCGACTGGCGGCGCAGGGGCTTGACGGCCTGCCCGACCATGTGCCCAACCATGAGGCGGCGCACACTTCAGTCGACTACCCGCTGGCCATGATTTCGCCGCCGGCGCGCAACTTTTTGAACTCGAGCTTTGTCAACGTCAAAAGCCTGCGTGACAGCGAAGGCGAGCCGCTGCTCGAAATGCACGCCATTGATGCGACTGCGCGCGGCATTGCCAATGGCGATGTGGTGCGTGTTTTTAATGCGCGCGGCAACTACCACTGCCGTGCCCACATCAGCGCGCGGGCACGTCCCGGGGTGGTCAACGGGCTGGGCGTCTGGTGGCGCAAACTGGGCCTCAATGGCACCAACGTCAACCAGCTCACCAGTCAGCAACTCACCGACCTGGGCCGCGGCCCGACCTTCTACGATTGCCTGGTTCAGGTTGCCCCGCTTGACGCCAAGGGCTCATAAGGCAAAAAGTTGGCCATTTTGACCCGGATGACCTGGACGCCTCACGCTGCGCCGGTGTAATACCACGTTTGAGTCAAACTGCAAAGAACGACAATTGGTGCGGCTGGCGGGGATCGAACCCAATACTTTGACCCCCCTACATCGCCAATAGGGTCACCCATTATGTATCAGACTTTTGTAGCAATCTGTTATCGGCGCCTAGCTGAGAGATGCACAGTTCGGTGTGCAGTCATCCTGTAACATCAAGCTGTCTTGTTCGGCTCTATGGCCACGCCGACCACGTTCAATTCGCCTCTTACTCGAACCTTGAGACTAAGGTCGAGAAGTTAGCAAGTGATGTGGCCGTATTGAAAGTTCAAGATTACGGTCTGTTAGCCAGGGCTGTGACAGGGTCAGATCAACGTCCACGCCCACTAAGCCCAAGAAAAATGCCTGTACTGACACCAGAGCCCGACTTACACCCGGACACATTCGACATTGATTTTGATGAAACGCGCCCAATCAAAAGGCCCGCAGCCACTCGCAGGGCCGGGATCAGCTCAATTGCTCGCCTGACAGACCAAAAGAGCACCAGCGACGATTTGGTGCGTTTTAAGAGCAAGGTGCGTGCGCTGCCTACATTCACCACGCAACAACTGGTTTTGAGAATCGCAACAACCGCGGACCCGTTAATTTTGTGGGCGATCCATGTCCATCTGGACACACGCAACATTCCACCCGCGCAACGTTGGCCCGCCAACACCAACACGCCACAAGCTGAATTCATTACGTGGCTGGCTGACCTGCTCTGGTTCGCCAAGCGCAACCCCGACCACCAACCAAAGTTTAAAGGGTGGTGCCGACTCTTCAAGGACAAAACAAACAGCCCGGAGTGGCGCGAACGCGCGTTTTGGCTATACGACAACACGGCTCGCCGGTCGATTGCTCACATCACGTCCAAAGGACTGGCGCTGTCAGGTACGCAACGGCAAGACCTCATGACGCTACCCACTTCGGAGATGGTCAAGCAGCGCCGGGAACTGCACCCAGACAGGGTAGAGGCGGTGCGGCGATGCCTACTGACACACGCGCTGGCACACCCCGACAGGTCAAGCAAACTCACACCTGAAACAATTGCGAACCGAAGGGCAGCGATCTGGCGCGCGCATATTTTGACTGGTAGAAGCCCAACCGCAACCGCGCAAACTTGGCAAGTGCTGACCGGGACACCAACGACCCGGCAGATAATTTCAAAACAAGTAGCCATCACGGACGAGGTGTTGCGACTGGCGTCAAAACTGGGTGATCTGGAACACCACGCCGTCACTGTCTACCTTCGGTAGACCTAATTCTCGCAACCCCTTCAGAGCCTTTATCCATGCGGGTTTAAGGAGTTGCGTCACACGGTCAGACAAGGGGTTGCACCACTAGCTATTGTTTTGATAGCGACATGAGGGTCCAACTACACAAACCAACCCCGGAACGACACTCCCATGCACCACCGTCAATCGGCCGGGAGGTGCGCAGCGCGCCTTCGACAAGACCACCAGCGTCAGACCTACATACCCCTGCTGGAATGGCCGGACCACCGAACCCCTTAATCAGAGTTTTTCCCTATATTTTGAAAACAACCTTATAGGTGGACAACTTACCCTTCCGGAAGAGAGGGCTCGGGCGATATGTACGCTAGAAATTCCAAACGTAGCGATCAGCGCCGCGGACCATCATGACTGATGTCCGGGTTGCCTTGCAATGCCAAGTCTGCTGCGTCTTGCCCTGATCGACCATCTCAAGCGCCTCCACATCCAGGACCGCAGCACATCGCTCTGCGGGGGCTCGTACGGACTCGTAGCAAATCCACTGCACACCCCTGTCCCGGGCCGCATCTGCCACCGCCTGGGTTTCGGTGTAATCGCTGCCGTGCGTCCATGCCGCAGACGCTGCAAACCACGGTTCGCTCATTAGGTCAATGGCAAGCCCTTCCACCTTCGCCTGAAAGAAAGTGTGCTCGGTGAGCAGGTCGGTGTTCAGCAACGGCACGCTGTCCATGATGAAGCGATAGCGCCAATAGGCGACCTCCGCGCAGGCTG
>JAABRC010000041.1 GCA_011391115.1 Candidatus Egaibacter danicus
TCGGCATTGAACAGATCGCGACCCGTACTCTTTGGAGGCTCCCTGAAAAAATAGGCGTCATTGAGCAGGTGGTTGAGCAAGTCCAGGTGGACTTTCCCGCTTGCCGCCCACTGGCCTCCTTCGTCATAGGCTTGGCCAGTGTGCGCCTTGCACCACCCATCCATTAGCGCGTTGCCGGGGCCACAGTCAAAGCCCACAATGCTGTCGCCCAGTACGGTCAGATTGGAGATTCCGCCTATATTCAACACGGAGACGGTTTCCCCAGATTGTCCAAAGGCGGCTTGGTGAAACCCCGGTACCAGCGGCGCGCCTTGGCCGCCCGCTGCCACATCCCGGTTTCTGAAGTCAGCCACGACATCAATGCCCGTAAGTTCAGCGAGCAGGGCAGGGTTATTGAGTTGGATCGTGTAACCGGTGGCATCAAATTCCCGGGGTCGATGCCGCACGGTTTGCCCATGGGCGCCGATGGCGACAACGCTTGCGGGGCTTGTTCTGGTTGCCAGGAGCAAATCGCCTACAACTTCGGCGTAGACCCGTGCCAAGGCGTTTCCTGCCAACGCGCCTTGATGTAGTTCGTCTGGTCCCGAGGTGTTCAAAGCCAGAAAATCCGCAGAAAGTTCGGGGGTGAAACCTTTGTAAGCGTGCGCTAACACCTTCGGGGGGTGTCTGGAATAGTCCACCAAAACCCCATCGGCTCCATCCAGCGATGTGCCAGACATGAGGCCGATAAAAAGCTCAGTCACCAGAGGCCGTGGCCATTGCAGGCCTATTGCGCACGACTATCCTGTATTGAGGCAGCGGCGCTCAGTTCCTGTCGCACGTCGGACGCCATACGGTCAAACGCAGGTTTGGCGGCGGCGGATACCGGCACGGCCTCGCTTTCTCTGGCAATGGTGAGCGGGTCATGGTGAACGCCGTTGACGCGGAACTCAAAGTGCAAATGGGGGCCGGTTGCCCAGCCGGTGGCGCCTACCGCGCCAATATTCTGGCCCTGGCTGATGTTCTCGCCCTTGCGCACATTGATTCGGCTCAAGTGTGCATACACGGTGCTGTGATTGTTGCGATGCTTGAGGATGACCACGTTGCCGAATCCGTTTTGGACGCCCGCGAACTCTACAAAGCCATCGCCAACACTGCGCACTGGCGTTCCATTCGGTGCGGCGTAATCCACGCCCAAATGGGCTCGCCATGTCTGCAAAATGGGGTGAAACCGCATCTTGAAACCACTGGTGACGCGAGAGAATTCCATGGGTGACGCGAGGTAGGCACGCCGCAGGCTCTGGCCGTCCAGTGTGTAGTACCCCCCTTTACCGCCCGAAACCGGATCCCGGAACCATGCCGCCTGGAAGGTTTTGCCACCATTGATGAACTCGGCGCTCAGCACCCTTCCCGTGCGCAGGGGCTCGCCGTCACCTTCCAGAGTCTCATACACAACAGAGAATCGGTCACCCTTTCGAAGCGCCCGGTGAAAGTCAATATCACCTGAAAAAATCTCGGCCACCTGCGTTGCAATGGCGTCAGGGATATTGGCATCATCCGTGGCTGCAAAAAGTGAGGACTGAATCGTGCCACCTGTCAGTCGGGAGGACGTACTCAAAGGTGCCGTCTCCATACGTGAGGCAAAGCCTTGTGCTGTACGCTCGATCACAAGGCGCTTGAACGTGCCATTGTCATCAGGACTCCAGCGTGCGGTAAATTTGACCAGGGCGCTGCGATCTGATGCTTCAACAGTGACATTTCGCCCGGCCCGGCCCAACAGACCTTGCCGCACGAGTGGATCCGTTCGCATGAAGGCCGCAGCCAATGAGTCATCCAGCCCAAGACGCTTGAGAAGAGTGTCTACGGTATCACTCGAGCGTGTGACCTCCGAGCGAAACACGTTGAACGTATTGGTGTCCAGGGCATCGACCTGCGGCGCAAAGGGCGCTGGCTGAACCGTTTCCAGAATTTCGCGAACGGGCAGATCAGAGGGATCGGGAGCAAACGAGGCAACGGCAAAAGCGCCACCACCGGCGCCCAACGTCAATGCAGCCACCAGCATTCCGACGTGTTTAGGATGGCGCTGGATGGTTGTGCCTGCCAGCGACAAAAGGCTGCGTGCAACGGTAATCAAGCCGTGATTCAAATCTTGTCCTTGTGATTAACGGGCAAGCCAGCTTGACTGAAGAGCCGCCTTGCGGTGCCTGCGCGACTAAAATCCAGCGCAAAGCGAGCGTTGAGTATATCTGTAGCGCTCTGGCCGTGTCCGGAAATACCCTTATGAATCAAGCCCTAACCCCCCAGTTTTCTGTAACAGATCGTGTCAAGGAGGCGCTCGCTGTTTCCTTGCGTGGGTGCGAGGAGCTGATTCCGCAGGAAGACTGGGTGAAAAAGCTGGCCCGCTCCGAGGCCACGGGCAAACCACTGCGGATCAAACTCGGGCTGGACCCAACGGCTCCTGACATCCACATTGGTCATACGGTGGTGCTCAACAAGATGCGGCAGTTGCAGGACTTGGGGCACACCGTAATCTTCCTGATTGGCGACTTCACCACACTGATTGGTGACCCGTCGGGGAGAAATACGACGCGCCCGCCACTCACGCCTGAGCAGATCAAGGCGAATGCGGACACTTATTACAAACAGGCATCTTTGGTGTTGGATCCAGCCAAAACAGAGATTCGCTACAACAGTGAATGGAGTGACCCGCTGGGCGCGCGCGGGATGATCCAGCTGGCCGCCAAGTACAACGTGGCGCGCATGATGGAGCGCAACGACTTCCATGACCGCTTCAAGGCGGGTACACCCATCAGCGTGCACGAGTTCTTGTATCCGCTGATGCAGGGTTATGACTCGGTGGCGCTCAGGAGTGACCTTGAGCTGGGAGGCACCGACCAGAAATTCAACCTGTTGATGGGGCGCCACCTGCAACAGGAGTATGGGCAGGAGCCGCAATGTATTCTGACCATGCCGTTGCTCGAAGGCCTTGATGGCGTGGAGAAGATGTCCAAGAGCAAGAACAACTACATCGGTATATCGGAGGATCCGAACACCATGTTTGCCAAAGTGCTGAGCATTTCGGATGTATTGATGTGGCGCTGGTATACGTTGCTGAGCTTCAAAAGTGAGGCGGCAATTGCCGCCTTGAAGGTGGAAGTTGAAGGCGGGCGCAACCCCAAAGATGCCAAAGTCGCCCTTGCCAAGGAAATCACGGCGCGCTTCCATTCGGTGGCCGACGCGGACCGGGCCGAGCAGGACTTCATCAACCGCAGCAAGGGCGGTGTGCCCGATGAGATCGCCGAGTTGACCTTGCCACTGGGGGAGGGCGGTGCCCCGGTGGGAATCGGCGCCCTTCTCAAGATGGCGGGTCTGGCAGCGTCCAGCGGCGAAGGTAACCGTTTGATAGACGGGGGCGGCGTGCGGGTGGATTCAAGCGTGGTGAGCGACAAGGGATTGAAGCTGGCGTCCGGGACGTATGTGGTGCAGGTGGGCAAGCGCAAATTTGCCCGCGTTACCTTGGCGTGAGTCACCGGACCATGACGGCCACGCCTTCGCGCCTGCAGCTGCCATCACCCAGGACACTTCTGTGGGCCTCGGTGGCAGTTGCCATCGTCACCATCACGCTAAAAACCCTGGCTTGGTACATCACCGATTCGGTGGGCCTGCTGTCGGACGCCATGGAGTCATTTGTGAATCTCGCCAGCGCCATCTTTGCGTTGATGATGGTGACCATTGCGCAGCGTCCCGCAGATGAAGACCACCCTTACGGGCACCACAAGGCGGAGTACTTTTCTTCCGGTTTTGAAGGCATCCTGATCATTGCGGCAGCTATGGGCATCATTTGGGCGGCAGGTCACAGGCTGTTTGACCCGCAACCGCTACAAGCCGTAGGCTGGGGGCTGGCCTTGTCCGTAATCAGCTCTGCCCTGAATGGCGGGCTGGCGTGGTTGATGTTCCGCACGGCGAAGGTGCACCGATCCATCGCGCTGGAAGCAGACGCACGTCACCTGGTGACGGACGTCTGGACGTCGGTGGGTGTCGTGGTGGGAATTGCTGCGGTGGCCATTTCGGGGTGGTTATGGCTCGACGCCATTGTCGCGATAGGTGTTGCGCTCAATATTCTCAGGGAGGGCTTCCATTTGATGTGGCGCTCGTCACAGGGTTTGATGGACGAAGCAGTGGAGCCCGAGGTATTGGGTGAGATTCAGAAAGCGCTGGACGATTTTACCCACCATACCATCCGGTTTGATCACTTGACGACACGACGCTCCGGGCAGCGCCGGTTCGTCGATTTGCACATGCACATGCCCGCGAGTTGGTCATTGGGCCGGGCCGCGGCCCTGCGCACCAGTGTCGAGCAGGCACTCATGAGTGCCGTACCCGGTCTGAGGGCCTCCATCCAGCTGTTACCCAGCGATGTGGAAGCCCACTTCGATGATCCGAAAGACCTGATCTAGCAAGCCAGTCATATCAATTGGACGGTTGGCTGGTGCCGGGCTTGCTCTCTTCCGGACAGCCGCCTTGACCCCAGTTACCCTTGCAAAACTTCCATACACACATCTCGCGTTTGATGGGGTTCATGCCTGCTTCGGTTTTGCAACTGGCCAACTGGGCCGGCCACGCCGGCTGGGCAGCAACAGCTTTTGCAGCCGGGGCTTTGGCCACCGGTTTGACCGGAGGCTTGGGAGGCGCTGGTTTCTTGGCTGCCGAGGCCGGAGCCGCTGCTTGCGCCATCACCATGGTGGGGGTCAGGCTGACGCACAATAGCGCAGCGATGGTCAATGTGAAAGTAGTCAACAAGTTCTTCAAGGCGATCTCCGCAGTTACAACAGACCACCAGAATAAGGGAAAACCGTGCTGGCATTGATACAACGTGTAACAGAGGCACGGGTGGTGATTGACGGGCTCACCGCCGGTGAAATTGGCCCGGGTCTATTGGTGCTGATGTGTGCCGAACCGCGTGACAGTGAAGTTCACAGTAACAAACTGCTGGCCAAGATCCTGAAGCTGCGTATCTTCGAGGATGCCGCCGGGAAGATGAACAACAGCGTTCAGAACATGGATGGGATTGGCACGAGCGGGGGCTTGCTCATCGTCAGCCAGTTCACCCTGGCGGCAGATACCTCGGCTGGCAATCGGCCAGGTTTCACCGGAGCCGCGCCACCTGCTGAAGGGCGTCGTTTGTATGACTACTTTGTGGCTCAGGCACGGCTGGCTCACCCCGTCGTTCAAACCGGTCAATTCGGCGCCGACATGAAGGTCCATCTGGTGAATGATGGACCGGTCACCATTCCGATGCGAATCAGCCCCGACTGACTTTGCTGCACTGCCAATGCAGCCAACTCGCTTTCTCAGGAATAAGGGTTCTTGATCCCCAACCCAGTCAATATCTCAATTTCTCGCGCTTCCATCGCTATTGCATCGGCCTCGCTGGTTTCATGGTCCCAGCCTTGGGCATGCAGGGTGCCATGAACCAGCAGGTGGGCGTAATGGGCCTGCAGGGTCTTGCGATTCTCCCGGGCCTCTTTGGCAACAACGGGAGCGCATAACACCAGATCAGCTGTGACCAGCGGTGCCTGCGTGTAGTCAAACGTCAGCACATTGGTGGCGTAGTCTTTGTGCCGGTAGTCCCGGTTGAGCGCCTGGCCTTCCTGGGCATCCACGATCCGCACGGTGATTTCTGCATCTGTGTCCAGCGCATGGCGAATCCAGCGCGCAACCTTGTGGCGCGGCAGGGCAGCGCGGTGACGGGCCGCGTCTTTCAACTCGCCAAACTGAAGCGACAGGGACAGGTTTTTCAGCATGTTTATGTATGAAATTGGCCTCTAGCCCTCTGAATATATGTGCAACATGCTATTATTATGATAGCGTATCGCTTCTCTTGCGAGGCGCATCGTAGGCATCCACAATCCGCGCCACCAGTGGATGGCGAACCACGTCGGCGCTGGTGAAGCGGCAAATTGCAATGCCCTTGACCCGCTTGAGTACGCGCTCGGCGTCGATCAGGCCGCTGAGTTGGGTTTTCGGCAAGTCAATCTGGCTTACATCGCCTGTCACGACGGCTTTGGCGCCAAAGCCGATGCGGGTCAGAAACATCTTCATCTGTTCGGTCGTCGTATTTTGCGCTTCGTCCAGGATGATGAAAGCGTTGTTCAGCGTGCGCCCGCGCATGAAGGCCAGCGGCGCGATCTCGATCGCCTGCCGCTCAAACGCTTTTTGCACCTGCTCGAATCCCATCAGGTCATACAGCGCGTCGTACAGCGGGCGCAGGTAGGGATCAATTTTCTGGTTCAAATCGCCGGGCAGGAAGCCCAGACGCTCACCAGCTTCCACGGCCGGGCGGGTCAGCACGATGCGTTGCACCGCGCTGCGCTGCAAGGCGTCCACCGCCATGGCCACTGCCAGATAGGTCTTGCCGGTGCCGGCCGGGCCAATGCCAAACGTGATGTCATGGCCGGCAATGCTGTCCAGGTAAGTCGCCTGATTGGGGGTGCGCGCACGCAGGTCGGCGCGCCGGGTTTGCAGACCCGGGGCTTCGCCATCCACCATGTCGGCGTCCCCTGCCAGCATCAATTGCACCGTGGCCACGCTGATGGGCTTGGCCGCAATCTCATACAGCGCCTGCAGCATTTCCATGCCACGTTTGGCCTTGAGCTTGGGGCCGTCCACCTTGAACTGCTCATGGCGGTGTGCAATCTTCACGCCCAAAGCGACTTCGATGGTACGCAGGTGTTCATCCATTGGGCCGCACAAGTGGGTCAGGCGGGCGTTGTTGGGTGGGGAAAACAGGTGTCTGAGAATCAAGCTGATAATTCCTGAAAAGAGTGCCTCATCATAGGCAAGAAAACACACAACTCACGCTGGGCACAAGATGATCGGTAAATTGACAGGTACGCTGAGCGACAAGAACCCACCCCAGGTTGTGGTGGATTGCGGCGGTGTGGGTTACGAGGTTCATGTGCCCATGAGCACCTTTTACAACCTGCCCGCAACGGGCGAGAAGGTTTCGCTTCTCACGCACTTTGTGGTGCGCGAGGATGCGCAGATCCTCTACGGTTTTGGCTCACCCGGGGAACGTGAGGCGTTTCGCCAGCTAATCAAGATCTCCGGCGTGGGTCCGCGCACGGCTTTGTCGGTGTTATCCGGCATGAGTGTGGCGGAGTTGGCCCAGGCGGTGACGTTGCAGGAGGCCGGGCGTCTGGTGAAGGTGCCAGGAATTGGCAAAAAAACTGCCGAACGGCTGTTGCTGGAACTCAAAGGCAAGCTCGGGGCGGACATTGGCTTACCCACCAGTGTGGCCAGTGATGCTCAGGCCGATATCCTGCAAGCTTTGTTGGCGCTGGGGTACAGCGACAAAGAGGCAGCTATTTCTTTGAAGGCACTACCAGCCGATGTGGGGGTAAGCGATGGCATCAAGCTGGCACTGAAAGCCCTGTCCAGGGCTTGAGCACGGCTACTGCGCGTTACGAATAGCCCGGTTGTTGGCAGACTGGACCGGCCGTGCATTGTTGGGAAACAGCTGGGAAAACAGCTTGAGTTGCTCGCGGCTGACCGTCATGGGCTGCTTGAGCACCAGCCAGAGCACACCTTCAGAACAGGGTGGCGTGGTCAGAGACCCCATGAACTGGTAATACCGCTGATCGTTGGGTAGCAGTTCATTCATCTCCACCAGGCTGGCAGGCATGCGAACCTTGTCGCCGGAGTCCAGTGGCATATAGGTCCAGACCTTGTTGATCAAAGGGTTGACTGCACCTGGCTCCAGCAATACGGCCACTACAGCAAGCTGGCCTTCCTGATTCTTATGCACCAGGTGCGCCACCATGGCAAAACCCTTGTAGTTGATGCGTTCCTCAGACGGGTGGTGAAAATGGAACTGAACCAGTTTGTAGTTGGTACCACGGACCGTGATGGAGTTTTCTCCCGCCAGATCGACCTGGATGGTGTGCCCGTTGTTCACGACGACGCCGTTGCTGGGGGAGTAGTTGAACACGATGGGTTCGGCCGGACCCTGCAGGGTGGCTGGATCCTCAATATTGATGGGCGACTGGCGCTTGCCAATGGCGCAAACGTTGAAATCGGGTTTCAGATTGCCCCAGGCCTGCGGTCCGGTTTCACCGTCATACGTCCAGTGCACATCTCCCGGACCGTGGGCATTTGCAGCCGGCGCCTCGTGGCCGGTCAGAGCAGCCGCTTTGGCGCGGATGTATTGGCGGCTGGCCTGCGGATTGACGACGGCTACGGCCTCACGGGGATTGCTCACCGGGCGGACCGATTCGGCGGCATGAACCGGAACGGCGCCATGTGAATCTTTTGCACTAACGGTATTCAGGGGTTTTTCCTTGCCGTTGATGACGAGTGTGAGCTTCTTGTTGATGCCCGGCGCGTTGTCGAGGGCCTCCCGCACCTGTAGACCCACTTCTTTGGGGCTGGAGGCGGAGGCCTGTTTTTTGGGGACTGCCTTGGTATCGCCATGTGAGTTGGTCGGGGCAGCATCATGATCGCCAGATGCCCAGGCGGGACGCAGCGCGCCCAGAGCGACCAGCAGGCTCATGGTAAGCAGTGCGCCGAAGGTGATGCGGCTGATTGGGTGATTGAGAGTGCGTGTTTTCATGCTGAGCCAGGCCTTGTTGTCAGGTTCAATGCACACCCATCCGGAAAATACGGAACGGGGTTGTTGAAGGCTCTATCGGCACCGGTGGGCATCGACTTGAGATCTATTGGGCTGGCCGCGCGCTATAGTCAGGCGTCATGGCGGCAAAACGGCTGTCCATTTGCATGATTTTCAACAGTTAGCCCTAATTTCAAGCCCTCCGTGAGCATCCAGACTGACGATTTCGCGCCCGGACCCGACCGCGCCGGTATGACCAGCCGAGTGGTATCGGCAGCACCCTCATCGCCAAACGAAGAGGCGATTGAGCGTGCGTTACGACCCAAGCTGCTGGATGACTACGTGGGCCAGGCCAAAGCCCGCGAACAACTGGAGATTTTCATTGGAGCGGCCCGAAAACGCGGCGAAGCGCTCGACCATGTCTTGTTGTTTGGTCCGCCCGGGCTGGGGAAGACCACGCTGAGCCACATCATTGCGCATGAACTGGGGGTCAATTTGCGCCAGACCAGTGGCCCGGTGCTGGAAAAACCCAAGGACCTGGCTGCGCTGTTGACCAATCTGGAGAAGAACGATGTTCTTTTCATTGATGAAATTCACCGGCTCTCACCGGTGGTCGAGGAAATCCTTTATCCGGCACTGGAAGACTACAAGATCGACATCATGATCGGGGAAGGGCCGGCCGCCCGTTCCATCAAGCTCGATTTGCAGCCGTTCACCCTGGTCGGCGCAACGACGCGCGCCGGCATGCTGACCAACCCGTTGCGGGATCGTTTTGGCATCGTGGCGCGGCTGGAGTTCTACAGTTCCGAGGAGTTGGCACGTATTGTCAAGCGAAGTGCTGGCCTGCTGAACGTACCGACTGACGAGAAAGGCGGGTTCGAGATTGCGCGCCGTTCGCGCGGTACACCGCGCATCGCCAACCGTCTCT
>JAABRC010000411.1 GCA_011391115.1 Candidatus Egaibacter danicus
GGACTATGAAAAAACCTTGATCGAGGTGGCGTTGCGCCATACCGGTGGGCGGCGCATTGAAGCGTCCCACTTGCTGGGCTGGGGGCGGAATACCTTGACGCGCAAAATCCATGAACTGGGAATGGACGATGACGGTCAGGATGATTCAAAATGACATCAGCGTGATGCAAGTGCGCAATAAAAAAGCCGACATAAAGCCGGCTTTTTTATTGCAGGTATGACAAAGGGTCAGGCTGTCTGGGATTCTTCCAGCAGTTTCTGAATTTCGCCTTTCTGATACATCTCAATCATGATGTCAGAACCACCGATCAACTCGCCCTTGATATAAAGCTGCGGGAAAGTTGGCCAGTTGGCATAGTGCTTCAGATTCTCAAAAATTTCCGGATCGGCCAACACGTTCACGGCCAGAAAATCCTTCACGCCACACGCCTGCAGCACCTGGGCGGCACGCGATGAAAAACCGCACTGCGGAAACTGGGGTGTGCCTTTCATGTACAGCACGACGTTATTGGTGGTGACTTGGTCACGGATGCGATCGAGTGGGGTCATAGTGGGCTCCTGAAAAATACCTGAGTAGGACAGTCGGGTATTATACGCGCGAAGTGATCGGCGTCAAGCCGTTTTTGGTGTGCCTTTGTCCAGGTAGGGGCTGATAAAGGCTTTGTGAAACAGGTGTGGAATGAGCAAATGCGCGGGCATGCGCAGCCAGTGGGCGCGGATAAAAGCAGCCAGGCGGGCAGCGGGGGTGAAACCATCAGTACAGCTGTCATGGGTGGGCGCAAGAGCACGAGTGAATACGCTGTCCATCAAGGAAAGTGTGATCCGGTTGGGCGCGCTGCCGGCCAGTGTGGCATTCACGCTGTCAGGGGTTGGGGTATCAAGAAAATGGTTGAGGTAACGCAGCGCGTAGAACAACGGGCGGCTTAATTGCAGCTCGTTGGCACGTGCGGTCAAACGGGCCCAGAAATCGGGGTCCGTAGCGACGGCATCACGCAGCAGGAGGTCAAGGTCAGTCAGATCGCGCAAGCCGTGTGGCAACTCGCCATCATGAAATAAATGCGTGGCGGAGTGCAGGATGCGGTCTTCTGCCGCCAGTACATAAACGCCGGGCAGGGCTTTTATTTCGACCGCACGGCTGCGCAGCTTGGCTGAATCAGGGTGGTAGCGAGCGGTGTCGGGCAGGATCGCGTGATGTACATCGATCACGGTGTCACGCTGGATATGCTGCATCGGGGGAAGTTCGTGCATCCAGCGGCGGTAATAGCGCTTGTCATAAGCTGAGAGCCCGGTGGCGTGCCAGCCCGCCAGCATGAGCGAAGACTCGGCTTCAGACAAACGCTCGCGTGGTACCAGGATATCGATGTCATTGAATAGCCTGCCTTCCGCAGCAGGCAGGCCGGCGGCAACGTAAGCGGCTCCCTTGAGCACAATCATCGGACTGCCAAGATCGGAGAGCGCGGCGCGGAGTTTTTGCAGTTCCCAGCGTACGGCCATTCGCTGTTTGTCAGCAAGTGTTTCCGCCGCCTCGAAGTGCCATTGGGCGGTTGCTGGAATGACGGCTGTCAGTTCGTGCTGGCGAAACAGATAGGCTAGTCGCGCCAGTAAACCCGCTGCCCTGGCCTGTCGTACCAGCAGGTCCCAATCGCTCATGGAAAAGCGGGTGACGGTATCGGGGGTGCGCAGGATAGAAGCCAGCAAATTGCGGGATAAAGGCATAAATCAGGCAGGACTAAGCGGCATCGGCCAACTGGTCGAATGCGGCAATGGCTTCGTTTAGCTGGCTGTAACGGAAATCGTAGCAACTTGTTTGGTCAACCAGCGCAGAGCCGACGCGAAAGCCGTCTGCACCCAGATGGCTGTAGTTGAATGCATTTTGCGCCAGAAACATGAAGGTCTGAGCCTTTGAGCGGGGTGTCAGGCGGGTGGTCGCACCTGCTTCCCATTTGGGGAAAATCACCCAGCCCGGGCGGGCCGTTTCATGCTGCCGCAATACACTATCGCGTGGGGGGCGCATGTGCGCCACCGTGCCTTTAATGGTGTCGTGCGAGGCACGGTTGATATAGACATCCGGGTTGAACTGTCGAATGACGTCAATCGACTGGTTCTTCAGGCTGACCGGGCGCGGCAACGGCTGAATCAGGCCGGTTTTCCGGTCGATCAGGGCCAGCTCATCGGATAACAGACGCCATCCTGATAACACCAGACCCGCTGTCAGCGTGCTTTTTCCTGAGCCGGGAGGGGCGGGTAAAATCGCTGCCACTCCATTTTTTTCGACTACGGCAGCATGGATGATGAGGTACTGGTGAGCTTGGGTCGAGACGCACCAGTTGAGTCCCCATTCCAGCATCGGAAACGCCTGGTCACGTGGCAACGGTTTGAAGGGTTGCATGCCGTCAAACGAAAATGCCGCCTGGGGACGCAACCAGCGGCGCAGATTGGCCGGCGCATTGACGGAGACATGGAAATCAGCAAAGGCCTCGTGCGTACTGCGCACCTCGAACTGACCGTAGAGTTCAGCCAGGCCTTCTGCTACGTAGGGAAAGCGTGATTGCACCTTGAGCGAGAAGGGGCCGGTGCGCATCCAGATGCCAGCGCCAGCCAGTTGCCTGCGCAATTCGGTCGGGGGGAGTTGCAGCAATTTCATGTGTTTTCCAGCAACCCGATTCTACGCAGGCTATCCAGCGTGTCTTCAGCCAGTTCATGGAACTGGGATGTATCGGCCACCCCGAGGCGCGTGGCCAATGCCGTCGCGAGTTCATTCGCAGTATATCCGGGGTGTTCGCGACAGGTTTGATACAACGCTAGCGTCAGTGGCTTGAGATAATGGGTGTCGCCGGAAGCCGTGTCATAGATGACCGCTTCGTCCCCCCAGCTTTTCAACAGACGTGTTGGTTCGGCTGATGCGCGTGTCATCGGCCTCAGTTCAGCGGACAGCCGCGTTCATTCAACCCGGCGAGGGCATCCTTCAGGTCAGCGGCCTTGTTTGCGGGGGTGTTTTTGAACAGGGCAATGATTTCGCCGG
>JAABRC010000412.1 GCA_011391115.1 Candidatus Egaibacter danicus
CGGTTTGACAGACCTCCTCCATGAACACCATTGGCCAACAAAACACCCAGTGTCAAACAAAAGAATGAACCAATATTGGCATCGTAAAGCGACGAGTTAAACAGGCAGGAGACCGCCAGGGCGGCCAATACCGATTGCCCCGCCCTGGCAATGGGCGCCTCCATTTTGAGCAAATCCTTCATGGCGGCACCTAAAAATGCCACCAAAAGCAGAATGCCACCCACACCGAGCTGAACGCCCCAAAGCAAAAACTCCTGATGTGGGTTGCTCGCAACTTTCAATATTTCAAAATCAGCGTTTTTCTGAAGTTCAATCCGGTTGTATTCCGTCGTCCAGCTGCCAGCACCCGCACCGGCCAGCGGTTTCTGTGCCATGGCTTCCAGGGAATTTTTCCAAAAATAAAGCCGAACACCCGTCGACGTGACCGCAGCAGGTTTATCCAGGTAGGACGATACCTCGGACCCGGTCGTTATAAATCGCTGTGGTATCGCACCCAGGCTAAAAGCCAATAGGGCGATCAAGGGTGGTAAGGCGATGGAAGCCAGGCGGTACCGCCCGGGCAAAGCCCAAAAAACAGCCAACGCAATCATGGTCAGACCCACCAGTTGTCCCGTGCGACCCACAAATACGAAAAAGACACTCCCCAAAGCCAGCAAAGAAATGGCGATGGCGCCATAAAACAGTGGCCGATTGGGTGCCAATGACTTCAAGTGCCAAAATAGAGCGGCAACGACGGCACTCATGATGCTCTGGTCCAGATAGGTTGAAAACACGGCAAAAAATTCTTCGGCATGTTTTCCAGACGCCCAAAGCACCGGTACATGAAAATACAGCAACCAGGTACTTAACAACAAAAATACCTGAAACCCAAGAAATACAGCGAGCACCACAGTCGCCTCCTGCCGCGACCTGATCAGGATCAACAGTGCCGGGATCACCAAGAGTTTCCCGTACTTTCCAACGGCTTCCAAGGCCTGGTCCAAAGGGCCGGTTGTCCATAGCAGGCTGCCCGCAAACACTGCCAGAACCACCAGAATCATTCGTGGAGTCCACATGCTTTGCCAGAGCATGTGCTCCCCGGATTTCTGCTCTTTCCTAAGCAAAACCACCAAAACAGTGATGATCAAAACCAGTTTTCCCAGGCTCATGGCGGCCATCGACAATCCGGCAGATGCCGCCGCAAAAGAGGCAATGGTGACGCGGAAATTCCTGCAATTCGGGGACCTTGATGTCAACACTCTTGTCATTTCAAGCCTTGAGTCAATGTTTCGGCATATATCTTTTCATACTCTTGTGCCACCTTGCGCCAACTCCGTTCAAATTGCGGCACAGGTTGGCAGCGACTTAATTCTCGATCAAGCGCACCGACCCATGCATCCATTGACGCCGACAAGGGCAACACGGCGCCTGAAGCGGCAGTCACATGCACGGCTGCGCCGCACACATCAGAAATCAGCACAGGCACTTGGGCAGCCATGGCCTCGCTGATCACCATGCCATAGGGCTCGGCCTTGGCGGGGTGCAGCAAGACATCAAAGGCAGCGTAGTGCGCCTGATCACTCCAGCCCCTCAATTGGAAGCCACCCTGCCAGTCAGCGAACAGGTGGGCCACATCGGCAGCCGCCGGCCCCACCACACACAACTGCAGATTGGGCCGGGTACGGCGCAACGCGGCAACCACCTCGACCGCCCAAGGCAAACCCTTGCGCTGCCACTCCTTGCCGACAAAACCGACGATGCCGCCGTCCGGCGGAACAGCGCGCGGCTCGCGCAACACACCCGGCACCACACCCGGAACAATCGGCTCGGTCAATTTGTGCGCCAGCGCTGGGTAGTAATGCGCGATGGACTGCTTGATGAAATCAGAATTCGGCACCACATAGCGCGGCGTGGATAACTCACGTCGTTCGAGATACAACTGCATCGCGACGCGCAAGGAGATCAGGCGCCACCAGGGCTTGCCGAACACGGTCGCAAAAGGCGGGCCGTGAAAGGTGGTGATGTGGTGAACGTTCAGTCGTTCGTGGCTGTGAATCACACCATCCGGGCAGGGTTGATCGGTCAAAAAGCGCGCCACCCGCCCGCTAAAACGCAGCAACGAGAGCCAGCGAGGACGCGGCGCAATCTCGCCGAGCTCGTGAACCGTGATGCCTTCGGGTTTGTCAACGTGGCAGCGCTCGCAAATGACGCTCACCCGATGCCCGAGCTGCTGCAGTTCACGCGTCAACTCCCAGACATAGCGCTCCATGCCGCCTACCGGTCCATACCGGCGCACCACATGAATCAGTTCAAGTTGCAGCAAAATTTTTACCCCTGATCAACAAACCCCATACCCGCTTGGCCGCGGCTGCCTGGCCTCACAACAACACGATGTCGTACTGCTCCTGCCCCATCGCGCTCTCGCTTTGCAGCGACACCGGCTTGCCGATGAACTCGCTCAAGCCCGCCAGATGCTGGCTTTCCTCGTCCAGGAACAATTCGATCACCTTGGGGGAGGCCACCACCCGAAACTCCTTGGGGTTGAACTGGCGGGCTTCGCGCAAGATCTCGCGAAAAATGTCGTAAGCCACACTGCGCGCTGTCTTGACGATGCCCTTGCCCTGGCACAGCGGACAGGGCTCGCACAGCATGTGCGCCAGCGACTCGCGGGTGCGCTTGCGGGTCATCTCCACCAAGCCCAGTTGCGAAAACCCACCGCACATGGTTTTGACCCGGTCGCGCGCCAATTGCTTGCGGATCTCGGCCAGCACCGCCTCGCGGTGCTCGTCGGGTGCCATGTCGATGAAATCGACAATGATGATGCCGCCCAGGTTGCGCAGGCGCAGTTGCCGCGCAATCGCCTGCGCCGCCTCCAGATTGGTCTTGAAAATGGTGTCGTCGAAGTTGCGCGCACCGACAAAACCACCGGTGTTCACATCGACCGTGGTCAAGGCCTCGGTCTGGTCCACGATCAGGTAACCGCCCGACTTCAAGTCCACGCGTCGCCCCAGCGCCTTGGCAATTTCCTCGTCGATGGCA
>JAABRC010000413.1 GCA_011391115.1 Candidatus Egaibacter danicus
GTACTGAAGCTGCTCAATGTGGAAAGCGCTTATGGTCCCATTAAGGCCATCAGGGGGGTGAGTCTGCAAGTGCGCCGCGGCGAAATTGCCACCGTACTTGGCTCAAACGGGGCGGGTAAAACCACCATTCTCAAAACCATTTCAGGCATCATTGACCCGCGCAAAGGCTCGATTGAATTCAAGGGAAGCGACATCACCGCACGTGACCCGGCCTTCATCGTTCAGCAAGGCTTGAGCCATGTGCCGGAAGGGCGCGAAGTATTTCCATTGCTGAGTGTGCGTGACAACCTGCTCATGGGCGCTTACACACGCAAGGACCGGGATGGCGTGTTGCGCGACATCGAGGCGGTCTATGGTTATTTCCCGATTCTGCGCGAGCGCGCCACACAGGATGCCGGCCTGCTGTCAGGAGGCCAGCAGCAGATGTTGTCCATCTCCAGGGCGCTGATGGCCAACCCCGACCTGATCCTGCTGGACGAGCCCAGCCTGGGTTTGAGCCCGAAGCTGACGAAAGAAATTTTTGAAATCGTGGTGCGCATCAACCGAGAGCGCGGCACCACCATCTTGCTGGTGGAGCAAAACGCAAATATGGCACTGAATGCTTCTGACTACGGCTACGTGCTCGAAAACGGCCGCATTGTGATGGAAGACACCTGTGCACGGCTGCGCGAGAAAGATGACATCAAGGAGTTCTATCTGGGCATGAAGGAAGAAGGCATGCGCAGCGAACGCCGCTGGAAGAAAAAGAAGACCTGGAGATGATGAAGTGAGCCAACTCTGGGATCTTTCCAATATTCAACCCAATCACGACATCGTGATGCCGGGTGAGACCATTCCTGCCATCTTCTGGAATGCAGTGGAGAAACGCGGCGCCAACGTCTGGATGCGCCAGAAGCATTTGGGCATCTGGCGCAGCTGGACCTGGAACCAGACGGCCACAGCAGTCAGCGAGATAGCGGGCGGACTGATGAGCCTGGGTTTTGCCCAAGGCGAATGCGCCTCCATCCTCGCCAATACCGTGGTGGAGTGGGTCTGGGCAGACCTGGCGGTGCTGTCCTGTGGCGGCGTGTCCAACGGCATCTACCCCACCGATGCCGCCAGCCAGGTGCATTACCTGTGCGAAGACTCACGCACCACCATCCTGTTTGTGGAAGACGATGAGCAGCTGGACAAGGCGCTGGAAGCGCGTGCACAGTTGCCCGGGTTGCGCAAGATCGTGGTGTTTGACATGGAGGGCCTCAGCAGCCTGGATGAGCCGGATGTCATCAGCCTGGATGCCCTGCGTGCGCTGGGACGCGACTATTTGAAGACCCATCCGACGGAACTCAAATCGCGGTCGGACGCCTGCAAGCCTGAAGATCTGGCTATTCTGGTCTATACCTCGGGCACGACGGGCAAGCCCAAAGGTGCCATGCACCTGCATCAGGGGCTGGTGTACACCGTACGGGGCTTCAACACGTTGATCGGTCAAGACGACCGGGACGAGCGCATGTGTTTCCTGCCGCTATGCCACATTGCCGAGCGCATGGGTGGTGAGTACTTTTCGCTGTACACCGGCTCCAAACTCAATTTTGTGGAAAATCCGGAGACCATCCCCGAGAACGTGCGCGAGATCGCCCCCACGGTGTTCACGGGTGTGCCGCGGGTGTGGGAGAAGTTCTATTCCGGCGTGATGATTTCACTGAAAGAAGCCGGAACCATTCAGCAGGCTGCCTACGCCTGGGGAATCGGTGTGGGAACAGCCATCGCCGACAAGGTGCTGGCAGGTCAACCCGTTGATGGGTGGCTCAAGCTCAAATTCCGTGTCGCTGGCTGGCTGGCGATGAACAACGTTCGCAAGCTCATCGGCATTCACCGGGCGCGCTTTCTGGTGACCGGCGCGGCACCCATCTCACCCGATCTGGTGAGGTGGTACCTGGCGCTGGGCGTGCCCATGCTGGAAGTGTGGGGCATGACCGAGACCTGCGGCGCTTCCACCGGCGTCCCTGCCACGATGATGCGCCCAGGCTCCATTGGCCCGGCAGCCGGGTTCAATGAAGTGCGGCTCGATCCAGCCACTGGCGAGATTCTGGTACGAGGGAAAAACGTATTTGCAGGCTACCTGAACCTGCCAGAGAAGACGGCAGAAACCATCGACAAGGATGGCTGGCTCCATACGGGTGATGTGGGCGTAGTGGACGCGGACGGGTATTTCCGGATTACAGACCGCATGAAAGACATCATCATCACGGCTGGCGGCAAAAATGTAACGCCGAGCGAGCTGGAAAACGACTTGAAGTTTTCACCTTATGTGACGGATGCAGTGGTGATTGGGGACAAGCGGCCTTATCTGACGGTGATCATCATGATTGATCAGGAAAATGTGGAGAAATTTGCGCAAGACCATGACGTACCCTTCAGCAACTACAGCAGCCTGACGCGTGCACCACAAGTGCAGGAGCTGATTCAGACCGAGATCGACCGGGTAAACAAAAAGTTTGCCCGGGTGGAGCAGATCAAGAAGTTCTTCCTGCTGGAAACCCAGCTTAGCGCGGAAGATGAGGAACTCACTCCCACCATGAAGCTCAAACGCAAACTGGTGGAAAAAAAATATGCGCCCCAGATTGAGGCCATGTACAAGTAAGTAAATGGATTAATGGCTTAATTTTCTAAGGAGACGACGATGAAACTGACGACGAGAACTGCAACTGTTCTGGCCACCATGGCTCTGGGCGCAACTCTGGCGCAAGCCCAGAAAGCTGCGCCTCCACAGGGCGTGAGTGCGACGGAAATCACACTGGGCTCCATCCAGGACTTGTCCGGCCCTATCGCCGGTTTTGGAAAGCAAGCCCGCTTGGGCATGTTGTTGCGGGTTGACGAAATCAATGAGCAAGGTGGCATCAATGGCCGCAAGATCAAGATCATCGTGGAAGACTCGGCCTACGATCCCAAGAAGGCTGTTCTTGCTGCGCAAAAGCTGGTCAATCAGGACAAGATTTTCATGATGGTCGGCCATATCGGCACTGC
>JAABRC010000414.1 GCA_011391115.1 Candidatus Egaibacter danicus
CTGGCCACAAGCCACCGCCTGACAAAACGAAAACAGCAGCGTGAGGTTCGTGTGGATGCCCCGTTTTTCCAGCCGGGCCGCGGCCTGAATGCCTTCCCACGTGGCCGCCACCTTGATCAGCACGCGGTCAACCGGGATGCCCTGCGCCTGATACAACTCGATGATGCGTTCACCACGGGTGAAGGTGGCTTCGGTGTCAAAACTCAAACGGGCATCCACCTCGGTCGAAACCCGACCCGGGATCAACTCCAGAATTTCGCAGCCAAAACGAACCAGCAGGCGGTCCATGATCTCGTCCAGCGGACGGCCACGAAACCGGGTCACCGTGTCTTTGAGCAACGGCTGGTAGTCCGCCTTCTGCACCGCTTTGAGGATCAGCGACGGGTTGGTGGTTGCATCCTGCGGTTTGAAAACGCCAATTTGCTTGAAGTCGCCGGTATCGGCCACCACCGTCGTGAATTGTTTGAGCGCATCGAGTTGATTCATTGATTTTCCAAAAAACATCAGCCAGTCAGTGCTCCCAAGGGCATTTACAACGCTCCCGAAGCAACGATCTTGAATTATCGGTGAAACAAAGTTACATTAATAGAACTTTTTTATGTAACTTTATTTTCCCTGTCATCCCGTATGTCATTTGATCTTGTTTTGTTTGGTGGTACTGGCGACCTCGTCTGGCGCAAACTCCTGCCGGCCCTGTTTCAGGCTTTTCGGCATGGTTCACTCCCGCAAGGGGGCCGCATCATCGGTATTGGCCGGGACGACTTGACCCACGACCAGTACCGTGCGCTGATCAAGTCCCGCTTTGACAATGTAGAGCTGGCCAAACGTCCCAGTGAAGAAGAGTTCACCCGGTTTGCCGCCTTGCTGGAATTTGTGCGAATGGACCTGTCCAAGCCGGATGATTACGGCCGATTGGCCAGTACGCTGCGCGAGCGCAACGCCGATACGGTGGTGATGTATGTGGCCACTGCCCCCACGCTGTTCACGACTGTGTGCGAACAACTGGCTGCCATCGGCCTCAATACCGCCAACACCCGCATCGTGCTGGAAAAACCGCTGGGCCATGACCTGGCGTCCAACCGGGCCATCAACCACACGGTGCGCCAGATATTCAACGAAAACCAGGTTTTCCGCATTGACCACTACCTGGGCAAACCGGCCGTACAGAACCTGTTCGCGCTGCGATTCGGCAACGCGCTGTTCGAACCGCTTTGGCGCCGTGAACACATCGCCAACATCCAGATCACCATCGCCGAAGAACTCGGCGTGGAAAAGCGCGGCGCCTTTTACGAAACCACCGGCGCCTTGCGCGACATGGTGCAAAACCATGCACTGCAGTTGCTGTGCGCCATCGGCATGGAGCCCCCCATCAATGCGCATGCCGATGCGATTCGTGATGAAAAGCTCAAGGTGTTGCGATCACTCAAACCGTGGACGAATGAATCCCTGTCACAAGACGTGATTCGCGGGCAATACGGTGCCGGCGCCATCAACGGCACCCAGCTGGCGGCCTATCGGGATGAGGCTGGCGTTGATCCGCAAAGCCAGACTGAAACCTTTGTTGCCCTGCGCACCGAGATTTCGAACTGGCGCTGGGCCGGTGTGCCCTTCTACATCCGCACCGGCAAACGCCTGGCCGGGCGCGATGCCCGCATTGTGGTGAATTTCCGGCCCACGCCACATGCCATCTTCAACTCGAACATCGGAGCGGCAAACCGGCTGGTGATCAACCTGCAGCCCAAGGACGGTCTGGAGCTGCATCTGCTGGCGCAGGGTCAGGACAACCGCCAGGGCAACCGGGCTGCGGCGCAGAATCTGGCCCCGGTACAGCTCGATCTGGACTTTGACAAACGATTCGGCTCCGAGCGCGTGGGAGCCTATGAGCGCCTGCTGCTGGACGTCATCGACGGCCGGCTGAACCTGTTTGTTCGCAGCGACGAACAGGAAGAAGCCTGGCGGTGGGTAGAGCCGATTCTGGACTACTGGAAGAACGATATGCAGGGCCCGCGCTCCTACGCCTCTGGCACCTGGGGGCCCAGCGCATCCAGCGCCATGATTGCACGGGATGGCTATTGCTGGTCTGAAGAATCCTGACCTGTCAACACTGGGCAATCACCATGCTGGACCGAATCAAAGCCTCCCTGCCCTCCCTGGCGCCTGCCGAGCAACGCGTCGGCAAGCTGGTCCTGAGCGACCCGCGCGCATTTGCCAGTCTGCCGGTGAGCGAACTGGCTGATCGCGCGCATGTGAGCAAACCCACCGTGGTGCGGTTTTGCCGCAGCGTGGGGTACGATGGCCTTTCGGACTTCAAGCTGAAACTGGCCGGCAGCGTGAGCGAAGGTGTGCCCTTCATTCACCGCAGTGTGGACGCCGATGACAAGACCGGCGACATCATGGTCAAGGTCGTAGACAACACGGTGGCGGCCTTCCTGAAATACCGCAATGATGCTTCCACCTTCGCCATCGAAAAGGCCGCCGTGGCGCTGGTGAATGCCTATACCAACGGCAAACGCATTGAATTCTTTGGCGTGGGCAACTCTGGCGTCGTCGCGCAGGACGCCCAGCACAAGTTCTTTCGCCTGGGTGTCAACACCGTAGCCTATAGCGATGGCCACATGCAGGTGATGAGCGCCTCGCTGCTGGGGCCTGGTGATTGCGTGGTGGTGATCTCCAACTCGGGCCGTACGCGGGACCTGATGGACGCCTGTGACATCGCCCGCAAAAATGGCGCCACCACCATCGTCATCACCGCCAGTGGCTCACCGCTGGCAGCTGCCGGGCACATCCATCTGTCGGCTGACCATCCGGAGGGTTTCGATCGTTACAGCCCGATGGTTTCGCGCCTGTTGCACCTGCTGATCATCGATGTACTGGTCACCTGTGTGGCGCTGCGCATTGGCGGCGGCAAGTTGCAGCCGCGCCTGCAGGAAATGAAAAACAACCTGCGCAACAAGCGCTACGCCTGAATCCTGCCCTCTTCCACCGCGTGGCAGGCAACCCTGTCTC
>JAABRC010000415.1 GCA_011391115.1 Candidatus Egaibacter danicus
GACTCCGAGAGTTCAAAAATGCCACCAATCACCACTGTACCGCCGTTCTCCACCAGCACCTGCGTTTCAACCCGTTTGGTGTTAATCGCAATACCCTGCGCAGTGGTCTCACCGCGGCTGTCCTTGCTCACATTCACGTCCAGAATGATGCTGCCCTCTGGGGTGATTTGAGGTGTCACTTCAAGTTTCAGATTGGCTTTTCGGAACTCCACAGCGGTGGCACCGCTTGACGTGGCCGTCTGGTACGGGAACTCGGTACCTTGCTCGATGAGGGCCTTGACCTGATCAGCCGTCACAACCCGTGGACTCGACACGATCTTGCCCCTGCCATCCGCCTCCAGGGCGGAGATTTCCAGATTCAGGAAACGGCTGGTGTTCAGTGCGTCAAACAGCGACACGGCGAAACTGGCTGGCGCAAAGCCACTCTGGCCGCTGGAAGGCAAATTCACGAAGCTGCCGCTTCCGAGTGCGGGGGAAGTCGCGCTGTAGGTGCTACCAAAACCAGCACGGGTGCGCCCACCACCCACGTCGCCCAGGTTACTGCCACCCAACCGCACGCCCAGCGAACGGCCAAACCGGTCATCTGCCTCCACGATTCGGGCCTCAATCAACACCTGGCGGATCGGAATGTCGAGTTTGGCGATCAACGCCTGCACCTGCTCCAGACGCGACGGAATGTCCGTCACGAACAGCTGATTGGTGCGCGGCTCTGAGATCACGCTTCCGCGGCTGGACAGAATGCGGGCGCTGTTACCGGAACCCCCGCTGCTGGCAGCCCCAGCGGCGCTGGCGGTGAGCTGTGCAGCAACGTCAGCCGCCTTCGCGTAATTCATCTGAAAGCCCTGGGTGCGCAAAGACTCCAGGCTCTCGACCGTGGCTTGGGACTCGAGCGCCTGCTTTTCCCGCGCCGAAATCTCGTCTTTCGGCGCGATCCACAGCACGTTGCCATTCTTGCGCTTGTCCAAACCCTTGGCCTGCAAAATGATGTCCAGAGCTTGGTCCCACGGCACGTCTTTGAGGCGCAGCGTGAGAGAGCCGGTGACCGAGTCGGAGGTGACCACGTTGAAACTGGTGAAGTCAGCGATCACCTGCAGCAGGGCGCGCACCTCGATGTTCTGGAAGTTCAGGGACAACTTTTCGCCCGAATAGCCTGGGCCTTGTGACAGCCGGGTGTTGTCAACCACGCGCTCGCGCACTTCCAGCACGAACTGGTTGTCGCTCTGATAAGCAGAATGCTCCCAGTTGCCTTTGGGCGTGACCACCATTCGCACGCGGTCACCGCTCTGTGTCGTCTCGATCGTCTGCACGGGTGTGCCGAAATCGGTCACATCGAGGCGGCGACGCAGGCCCTCGGGCAGCGAGGTCTTCAAGAACTCAACCACAAGGCTTTCGCCCTGCTGGCGAATGTCCACACCCACTTGGCTGTTGGCCAAATCGACCACCACCCTGCCAGCGCTGCCAGTGCCCTTGCGAAAATCGATGTCGCGCAGAGCAAGTGTGTCTCGGCTGCGGCTTTCGGAAAACGCGGCTGGCGCTGGCTGCGCAGGGGCTGAGCTTTCGCTGCGGTCAAGCACGACGATGAGGGCATTTCCCTCGGTACGGGCAACGTAAGAGGCGGCTTGCTTGAGGTTGATCACCACGCGGGTGCGGTCGCCAGCTTGCACCACGTTGGCAGAACGCAGGTTTCCCTGGTTGATTTCGATCGCACTGCGTCCCACGTTGTTGACCACGCCAGGGAAGTCCAGCGCAATCCGCGCGGGCGCCTGAACCGTGAATCCGGTGGGCACAGCCGTGAGCGGCTCTGCGGTCTCGATCCGCAGCACCTCGACACCGCCCTGCAGGCCACCTGTGACCGACTGGATCGCGTTCTGGGCTTGTGCCCACACCGAACTGAGCAACAGGCCGGACACCAGCAAAGCTTTCGCCACACGATTGCGCAGCGGAACTGGGCCGTTGGCCTTGTCATTTTTCATCATTTCGAAGCGTCCTCTTGTAACTGCAACGCAGCTGGCCTTTCGGTCCATTCCCCCGATGGGTCCTGCACGATTTCACGCAATGTGATTTCGGTTTCCGTGATCTGATTGATTCGGCCATAGTTCTGGCCAAGGTAGCTGCCCGACCGAACTTGATACAGCAGGCTATCCACCTTGACCAAAGCCACCAACTGGCCCTCCCGCTTGAGGCTACCCACCATTCGCATGGTGTCGAGCGGGAACGCCTCCAGCGGTTGCTTGCGGCGGTTCAGCTCGGGCTCGAGCAGCTTGGAGTTGATCACCGTGGCAGCCAGAGAGCCGCTCACGCTGGCCATCTTCTCGGCGCTGAACGGCTCGGTCATGCGCTCGCTGAGGTAGGTCTGTGGCTCGAACCGGCCGGGTTCGGGAATCGGCGTTACCTGCGGCCGGATCGCGTTGCGCTCCTCCTGCATCCACAGCTGCAGCTCATCCTCGCCCGAGGAGGTACAGCCAGCGGCGAGCGTCAGCAAAGAGATGGACAGCCCAAGGGCCAGCAGTCTGGACAACATCACTTTTTGGCCCCCTGCGCTTTCTGCTGCAATGCCACCTCTTCGAGATCCAGATAGCGGAAGGTCTTGGCCGTGCCGTCCATGGTGAGCACACCCTCGCGGTTGGCCACGGGCGCCAACGACAGGTTGTTCAGGGTGACGATGCGCGACAGGTTGGCGATATCAGCGGCAAACAACCCCATGTCGTGATACGAACCGGTGACCTTGATCGCGATCGGCAGCTCGGCGTAGTACTCCTTAACCGTCACCTGCCCCGGGCGAAACAACTCGAATTGCAGGCTACGCCCAAGGCCGGCCTGGTTGATGTCTGAGAGCAAGGCATCCATTTCAGCCTTACTGGGCAACTGCTTCTCGAGTTGTGCCACGTATTGCTTGACCTGCTCGAGCTGCTTCTTAAGCGCATCCAGATTCACCGCTTGCACCAGTTTCTTGCGGTAATCCTCCCGCAACTGAACTTCTTTCGCCTTCTCAGCGATG
>JAABRC010000416.1 GCA_011391115.1 Candidatus Egaibacter danicus
CGCGGATCTGGCGGGCTCCAATCTCACGCTCTGGAGTGGCTCAAAAGGCATTAGCGCTGCCGATGCCGGCGGCAACTATCTCTATTACGGGGTGCGCGAATTCGCTATGGGGGCCATCATGAACGGCATCGCCCTGCACGGCGGCTTCATCAATTACGGTGCCACCTTCCTGATCTTCATGGAGTACGCCCGTAATGCGGTGCGCATGTCGGCCCTGATGCGGCAGCAATCGATCTTTGTATTCACGCACGATTCCATCGGTCTCGGCGAAGACGGCCCGACGCACCAACCTGTAGAGCAGTTAACCGCCTTGCGCGCCACGCCCAATATGCAGACTTGGCGCCCCTGTGACGCTGTGGAGTCCGCAGTGGCCTGGAAGGCCGCAATCGAGCGCCGTGATGGCCCCTCGTCACTGGTTTTTTCGCGCCAGACTCTGGCCCACCAGCCGCGCAGTGAGCAGCAGCTTGCAAATATTATCCGTGGTGCCTATGTGCTCAGCGACTGCGCCGGACCTCCCGATGCGATTCTTATTGCCACGGGTTCCGAAGTACAACTGGCGATGGCGGCGGCGCAGCAATTGATGGCTTCGGGAAAACAGGTGCGTGTGGTTTCGATGCCCTGTGCCGAGCTATTCGAACAGCAGGACGCGGCGTATCGCGAAGCTGTATTGCCCAGCGATGTGCTGGCCCGTGTGGCGGTGGAGGCGCTGCACGCCGATTACTGGTACAAGTGGGTTGGCCTGGACGGGCGTGTGGTCGGTATGACCACCTTTGGCGAGTCCGCCCCGGCCGAAGAGTTGATGCAACATTTTGGCTTCACGACGGAGAATGTGGTCGCTGTTGTCGAAGACGCGCTGCTGTAGCGCGCATAGACATGTTGCGTTTGGCCATCAATGGCTACGGCAGAATTGGGCGCAGTATCCTGCGTGCGCTCTATGAAAGCCCGCTGCGGAATGAACTCGCGGTCGTGGCCATCAATGAACTCGCCGATGCTGGAACGGTATTGCATCTGACCCGCTATGACTCTACCCACGGGCGTTTTCCGCGACCCCTTGAGGGGGACGCAAAAGAACTGCGGGTGGACGGTGATGCTATCGTGCTGTTGAATCACGCGCGGATTGATGAGTTACCCTGGGCAGAGCTGGGGGTAGATATGGTGCTGGAGTGCACCGGCGCCTTTTCCGACCGTGCGACCGCCGAAAAACACCTGCGGCGGGGGGCAGGTAAAGTGTTGTTTTCCCAGCCCGCGCAGGCTGACGTGGATAAGACCGTGGTCTACGGCGTCAACCACCGTGAACTGCGCGCCGCGCATCGAATCGTCTCCAATGCATCCTGCTCCACCAACGGCATTGTCCCGATCATCAAGGCGCTGGAAGATGCCGTCGGAATCGAGAGTGGCACCATTACCACGATCCACTCGGCGATGAACGACCAGCCGGTGCTTGATGCTTACCACCACACGGATTTGCGCAAAACACGGGCCGCCTCCCAGTCGATAATTCCGGTCGACACCGAGTTGGCCAAGGGCATAGAGCGACTGCTCCCGGGTATGGCGGGGCGCTTTACCGCGCAGGCGCTGCGGGTGCCGACACTCAATGTGTCTGCGCTGGACCTTACGGTGTACTCTCGCCGGGACACCGATGTAGGGGCGATCAATCGCATACTGCGAGATGCGTCACAGTCGGGTTTTGACGGCATACTTGGCTATACCGAGGAGCTTCTGGCATCCTGTGATTTCAATCATGACGCCCGATCCAGTATCGTGGATGCCAGCCAGACCCGCGTTAGTGGCAAGCGGTTGGTGAAGGTACTTACCTGGTTTGACAATGAGTGGGGTTATGCCAATCGCATGCTTGATGTAGCGCAATACTGGGGCGGGTTGCATGAATAGAATAGGGTGTCATAGGCCGGCACCTCTGTGGTTGGGATTACAATCGGGTGAGGGTAGATAGCCGTATGGATCTACAAATGGAATTAATGCGGGACCAGAACCTGCGCGGCAAACGCGTTTTGATTCGAGAGGATCTCAATGTGCCGGTCAAGAAGGGCGTGGTGACCAGCGATGCCCGTATCCGTGCGGCGCTGCCAACGATTGAGGCGGCGCGGTCCGCAGGTGCGAGGGTCATCCTGATGTCGCATCTGGGCCGACCAGTAGAGGGCGAGTACGATGCACAGTACTCCCTCGCGCCAGTCGCGCAACATTTATCCGGCCTTCTCGGACAGCCGGTCGCATTGGTGGCGCAGTGGCGTGATAGCGTGGAACTGGCCGATGGGCAGGTGGTCCTGCTGGAAAACGTGCGCTTCAATCCCGGGGAAAATGCGGACGAGGAGGCGCTGTCGCGCGCCTATGCAGCGCTGTGTGACATTTTCGTGATGGATGCTTTCGGCACGGCGCACCGCGCCCAGGCCTCTACCCACGGTGTGGCGAAGTACGCACCGATCGCATGCGCCGGGCCTTTGCTGGAGGAGGAACTGCGTGCCTTGACGCAGGCGCTGTCGAATCCCGCCCGTCCCATGGTAGCCATCGTGGGCGGCTCGAAAGTCTCGACCAAGCTGGAAGTATTGGAGGCCCTTTGCGACAAGGTGGATCAACTGGTGGTGGGCGGCGGCATAGCCAATACCTTTCTGGCGGCCAGTGGTAGCCCGGTCGGCAAATCCCTGTGCGAACACGACCTTATTCGCACGGCTCGCAAGCTGATGCAAAAAACCACTATTCCGCTGCCCGTTGATGTAGTGACGGGCAAGGCGTTGGCCGAGGACGCGCGGGCGACGGTCAAACCGGCCGTTGAAGTGGCCGACGATGACATGATCCTGGACATCGGTCCCAAGGCCGCAGACCAGATAGCACATATTCTTAAAAACGCCGGCACGATTCTCTGGAATGGCCCAGTGGGTGTATTTGAGTTCGACCAGTTTGCTGAGGGTACCAGGGCGCTGGCCCTGGCGATTGCAGAGAGCCCCGCGTTTTCACTGGCCGGTGGTGGCGACACCCTGGC
>JAABRC010000417.1 GCA_011391115.1 Candidatus Egaibacter danicus
CTGACTCTGGAATCCTGCCCGTTCAGCGCACCAAAATGGCTGGTGCTGGTGGGAGACGCTTCCTTCAGTCTTTACTTGTTGCATCCGTTCCTGCTCTCGCTGGCCGGCCTGATTCGATTCAGTTATCTTGAAACCCATCAATCACTGATCCTGACCTATTCTGTGCTGATGCCAATCGCCATCACGGGCGTCTCCATTGTGTGGTTCAAGGTCGTTGAATACCCGCTGATGCGCAGGCTATTGCCTCAATGAAGTGATTGAAAAGAAGGGTGTTTCATTTTGCCAGCATCGCTTTCAAGCTGGCGTAAAGCCGGTCGGAGGCATGCTGGCGGTTGTCCGGGTCGAACGCAAACAGGTTGGGCTCTGAGATACGCGCACCCTGCCACCGGGTTTCCAGGAAGACAGATAAAAAATGTGCGCCGTTGTCGCGGTGCTGTTGCAGCACGCCGTCAAGTTGCTGGACGCTCATGGCTTGCAGCGGGTGGAATTCGGTAACGCCGTAGTCGTCGTGCGGGCTTTGTTTGAACCAGTCTGCAAATGATCGGCCATAACTGGTTTCGCCATAGAGGCTGAAGCCCGAATGCAGTGTTTTCATGGGCTGCAGCGAGGCCTTGACCGCATATTTTCCGCTGTCCCAGCCGGGGTTGAATTGCGGCACGATCTGGTGCGTGTAGCGCGGGGTGTCCGACAAACACGACTGGGCGACCAGGGTGTTGAAGAACTGCAGGTAGTGCACCACCTGGGCCTCGCGAAATGTCTGCCATTCGCGTGCCAGCGGGTTGTAGTAATAGGCGGCCTGGTCGCGCGGTTCGTCGGTGAAAGCTGCGATGCTGGCCGGTGCTGGTTGCATGTTGGGCAGTGGCGCCGCTGGCACGGCGGTGGGCGTGGCTTGCCGCTGGTCCATGATCGAGATGGCGCGGCTACCCAAGTTGATCAGTGACTGCCCTGGCTGCGCGAGTGCCAGGTCGATGCGGTGGATGCCGGCGGGGAGCTGGCGAAAGTCGAGGTCATGGCGCCAGCCAAGGTCGGCGCTGTTGAATTCGGGGTGCGCGGCGCGCACGTCCTGGCGGCTGAGGTGCACCGGGGCGTCGGCGATGTGTTTGCCATCGAGGTAAATTTTGACGGCTTTGCCGGTATTGGCGGTGTCAGCCGCGTGGACCCAGCCGGTGATCGGGATTTGGCCTGCCGCGTAGGCATCGATGTGCTCCTGGAAGCGACGCAGGGGCTCGTTGCGGATGTCTTTACCGGGCGGCTCGACGGCTTCAAATGAGCGGTAATCGCTGCCCATCTGCTGGTTGAGGGTTTCCACGCTGGCATAGCGGCTCTGCAAGTATTTTCGGAATCCGGCAACCGATGCCGGGCTGTAGTCGCTGACCTGGTAAGGTGCGTCAAACCCCATGCCGGATTCGAATTTGGGGAACAGTTGATGCACTTCACCCAGCAGGGTGATGCCTTTGATCCGGCTGCGCGCGCTGCTCGGTAGCGTGCAAAGATGCTGCAGCAGATCCTGAATCACCTGGGCACGGTACTGTGTGATGGGGTTGTCGGTGCGGGCCAGGCTCCACGGGTAAATGGGTTGGGCGTAGTAGCTGTCCATGGGCAGCGGGCCTTGCTGTGTATGGGCGACGTTGACGGGGTCTCGCATCAACACCGGCTCAATCGGGGCATTGACGCCAAAGTGAGTGGAGAACAGGTACAGCACAAGCGGGCGCGGGGTGTCGCGCACCGTGCGCACAATGTTGTCAAGGGCTTGTCGATTCACCTGCCAGGTGTCTTGTTCCCGCTGCAACAGGGACAGCAGTGGTACTTTCAGGGTGTAGCCAAGTGGCCAGGTTGCCGTGTCCGGGTTGCCGGGTTGGAGCTGGCTCAGTGTGGATTCAATCAGGTGGGCGGCGGAAGCGTTGGGTCCGGTGCAGGGTTTGATCCAGTCGGGGTGCTTGCCAGACACGTCCTTGGGCTGGGCCAGCAGACAGGGGGTGAGATCCATCATGGGCGCCAGCAGCAATGCCTGGTGGTGTGGGATGAGGGGGCGCCACCAAGGACTGCCGGCCAGGGCGAGCAGGGCCAGGCCGATGAGCCAGTAAAGGCCGGTTCGCAGTCCGGGCTTTATTTGCCAAGCCACGTCTTGATTCGCCTTTGCTGATGCATCGGGATGAGCCTTGCCAGGGACGAGAACGCCGGATGAATGCGCAATCGCATCAGGGCGCGCAAGGAGCTTATCTTGAGCCCAGAGGACGGGCCGCTACCGTTACTTGGGTACTGCAGGTAGTTGAAGATTTTCCGTTGGAGTCGGCCTATTGCCAGGGTATCGGGTGCCGTGGGTCTTGGCAGGGCGTGCAGGTAGCTGCTGCGATAGGTAAATGATGTCCCCTCGATGGCGTCGTGGGGCAACTCGGGGATCGGTGCTGGTCCGACAGCATGGCAAAAGTGCTGTTGCCTGATCTGGCTGAAGAATTCGAGCCACTGGCTGGCGCTCAGTTGCCAGTCGCACAGCCAGGTCCAGTCCCGGTGTTGCACGCGCTCAGCAAATGCGCCGATATTCGGTGCGATGACGGGCAGGCCGCTCTCCAGGCTGGCGCTGAGTGTGTAGCTGTAGGTCTCCGGCCAGACGGCGGGAAACCACACGGCGTCTGGTTTTAGCCATTGCAGCAGCAGTGGCAAGTCCTTTTCTTCATAGCCGCCGTGCACAGTGAGTCTGGCTTTGGGCTGGGTGTGCAGGTTGCGGTAGGCGAAGCCGATCAGATGAAATTCAACCGGGGTGTTTTGCCGAGCGGCCAGCAAAGCCACTTCTTCCAATGAGTCAGCGCCCTTGATTTTACTGAGTGCTCCCAGCACCACAATTTTTAACGGCTCGTCGCTGTTCAGTTGACGTGGCTTGGGCTGGGGGTAGGCCACAGGTATTTCCTCGAGCGTGGCATGGGGTACCACCTGAATGCGGGCGGTCGGCGCAAAGCCTCGCAGGCGCTGAGCCGCATCGGCGCTTGGGGCAAT
>JAABRC010000418.1 GCA_011391115.1 Candidatus Egaibacter danicus
CAGGTGCTTGATGTCCAGATGTGCCATGGAATCCTTGGAAACAATGTTCTCTTACTTCTTGGGTTCCGACTTGGTCGAGTAGCGCTTTTGCCATTCGGTGAGAATCGCCTCCCGGTTTTTTCCCATCCATTCAAAGTCGTTCTTGACCAAACGCTGTTCGTAGTCATTAGGCACATATTTCAGGCGCGTCGCAATACCGGGAATAGCCACCACCGCAAAGTTCTTGGCATAAAGTTGGTTGGCCTCTAAAGACGAGGTCCAGTCAGCCAGTTTTTTGGCTGCCTCAAAATGCGGCGTTCCCTTGACGATGGCGGTGGCTTCGATGTCCCAGCCCAGACCCTCTTTGGGGAAGATGATGTCAATGGGGGCACCCTTGGCTCGCATGGTGTTGGCGCGGTATTCAAAAGAGATGCCAACCGGGAACTCGCCGGCGCCCGCCATCACGCACGGCTTGGAGCCTGAGTGGGTGTAAACCGCGACGTTCTCATGCAGCTTGTCCATGTAGTCCCAGCCGCCTTTTTCACCAAATATCTGCAACCAGGCGGTCACGTCCAGAAAGCCGGTTCCCGAGGAGTTCGGGTTGGGCATGACAACCTTGCCCTTGAACTCCGGTTTCAACAGGTCTTTCCAGCTTTCGATGCGCGGCAGACCCAGCTTCTGCATTTCGGCCACGTTGTAGCAAATGGCAGCACCCCAGACATCCATACCGACCCAGGTGGGCGGATTGGTAGCCGCCCGAAAACGCGGGTTGATGGCTTTCAGATTGGCCGGTGCATAGGGCTGCAACATGTTTTCGCGCTCAAAGACCACCATGCTGGAAACGGCAACACCCATGATGACATCGGCCACGGGCTTGCTCTTCTCTGCCATCAGCTTGGCGGTGATGATGCCCGTCGAATCGCGGGTCCACTTGAGCTCGATATCGGGGTTGGACTTGTTGAAAGACTCCTGGTAAGCCTTCAATTGGTCGGTTTCAAGCGCCGTGTAAACATTCAATACGGTTTTTTGAGCCAGTGCAGGCAGTGCAGCAGTCAATGAGAGGCCTGCGACGGCGATGCAGGTGGCTAAACGTTTCAGATTCATGTGGATTTTCCTTGTTGAAATGGAGAAGACTTGTCGTAGCAACCAGCCTGATTTCCTAGCCCCATGGCCCTGACTGCTTGGACCTGAATGGCTAGTTTATGGATCGTTTGTGACAAATTGTTGACAATATACAAAGTTAATCGTGGCATTAAACTCAGCGCTTTATTGCAGCAAATCCGTATGCCACAACTGTCAAACACCCCGATCGATGACCCTTTGCATCTGGTTCAGAGCACGTCTTTGACACGGCTGGTGGCGGATTCAGTCGAGAAGTTCATCCTGTCGGGCGAGCTCGCACCGGGCGCCAAACTCAACGAAGTGGCCTTGGCAGAGCGCTTGCGCGTCTCGCGGGGGCCGCTGCGCGAAGCCTTTCGCACACTCGAGGAATCCGGCCTCATTCACCAGGAAAAAAACCGCGGCGCGTTCGTGCGGGTGATCGAGCTGGCCGAAGCCGCCGAGATCTACGATGTGCGCGCCGGGCTGGACGCCACGGCCGGGCGCCTGCTGGCCACACGCATCACGGCTGCGCAATTGGGGAGCCTGCGCGTTTTGACCAACGGCATGCTTTCGGTCGGTACCCATGAGATCGACAGATTCCACGCCATGAACCTTGCCTTTCATGACCAGATCGTGGGCATGGTGGGCAACCACAGTCTGACAGACACCTACGGCAGGCTCGTCAAGCAGCTCACACTTTTCAGAAAACGCAACCTGTTGGCGCCGAGGGCCATTCCCAGATTTGCAGAGGAACACAGCACCATCGTCGACCTGCTGGCAGCCGGCGACGCCAGCGGTTGCGCAGAGGCGCTGTTTGCACACGCCCGGGGCGGGCGCCTGCGCATGCTGCAGGATGGCAATTTGGCAGGGATGTCATGATGAACACAGAATTTGACAGGTCCGAGGGTGATGTCAATTTGGGCGATCGTCGCCGGATTTGGCAGGACCAAGAACTCGATGACAGCGCACGCGAACTACTGGCTGAGGATGCACGGTGGTTTCTTCACCAATCGATGTCCACGCCTTGTCTCAACGCCATTGTTGCTGCGCAAGGCTCCTGGTTGACGGACACTGCCGGCCGGCGCGTTCTTGACTTTCACGGCAACAGCTTGCACCAGGTGGGCTATGGTCATCCCAAGGTGATGGCCGCGATGAGCAGCACCTTGGCGCAGTTGCCCTTCAGTCCACGTCGCTATACCAACCGCCCCGCCATCGAACTGGCACGCCGCTTGTGTACGGCAGCGCCCATGGAACAGGCCAAGCTGTTGTTTGCACCGGGCGGCACGGCCGCCATCGGCATGGCCCTCAAACTGGCGCGCGTGGTCACGGGTCGTTTCAAGACCCTTTCCATGTGGGACTCTTTTCATGGCGCCTCTCTGGACGCCATTTCGATTGGTGGCGAAGCGGTTTTTCGCAGGGGCATTGGCCCCTTGCTGCCCGGCGCTGAGCATGTGCCGCCGTGTGACCCCGGTCAGTGTGCGTTTGGCTGCGGCGGCCAGTGTGCCTTGCGCTGCGTTGACTACATTGACTATTGTTTGAAGAAGGAAGGGGACGTTGCGGCGGTGATTGTCGAGACGGTGCGCTGCACGGACGTGCAGATTCCACCACGTGAGTATTACCGTCGATTGAGAGACATCTGTACGCGCCATGGCGCCTTGCTGATCCTTGACGAGATTCCCATTGCCCTGGGCAGAACCGGAACCCTGTTCGCCATTGAGCACTATGGCATCGAGCCCGATATGCTGGTCATCGGCAAGGGTTTAGGAGGCGGCAGCATGCCACTGGCGGCACTGATCACGCACGCCAAGTTTGATGTCGCCCAGCATATCTCGCTGGGTCATTACACCCATGAAAAAAATCCTGTTGCCTGCGCGGCCGGTCTGGCCGTTCTTGAGGTGATC
>JAABRC010000419.1 GCA_011391115.1 Candidatus Egaibacter danicus
GCTGGCCGGTCTGGTGGATGCAGCCCTGCCCGCCGCCAGCCTGTGGCCGGTGCTGTTCGGCCTGGGCATGGGCCTGACGCTGCTGTTTGCATTTGGCTTGCCGCCTGTTTTGCAGCTGGCGCAGGTGCCACCACTGCGGGTGATTCGCCGCGACGTGGGCAACCTCAAGCCAGCGTCCATTGGCGTGCTGGCCGTGGGCGTGGCAGGCTTTGCGGCGCTGTTGCTGGCCGCCAGCAGTGATCTGAAGCTCGGGCTGATTGCCGTGGGTGGTTTTGCCGTCGCTGTTGTGGTGTTTGCCGCCCTCGGCTGGCTGGCCGTGAAGGCGCTACGCTGGAGTGTGAACGAGAGCACCGCACCCCGCTGGCTGGTGCTGGCTACACGGCAACTCTCGGCGCGCCCTGCCTATGCCGTGGTGCAAATCAGCGCGCTGGCGGTGGGTTTACTGGCCCTGGTGCTGCTGGTGCTGCTGCGCACCGACCTCATCAGCAGCTGGCGCAAAGCGACGCCGCCCGATGCGCCCAACCGCTTTGTCATCAACGTCATGCCCGACCAGAGCGATGCATTTCAGAAAGCGCTGCGTGATGGTGGGGTTGCCAAATACGACTGGTACCCGATGATTCGCGGCCGTCTGGTTGCCGTCAACGGCAAGCCCGTCTCGCCAGATGATTACACCGAAGACCGGGCCAAGCGGCTGGTGGACCGGGAATTCAATGTCTCGCACAGTCCGGTCAAGCCGCCCAACAATGATGTAGTCGCCGGAAAATGGACCGACGAGGAAAAGGATGCCATCAGCGTGGAAGAAGGCATCGCTACCACGCTGGGGCTCAAGATGGGAGACCAGTTGCGATTCGACATGGGCGGTGTGCAGGTGGAGTCCAGAATCACATCGCTGCGCAAGGTGGACTGGGGCTCCATGCGGGCCAATTTCTTCGTTATCTACCCGGTGAGCCAGCTGATCGATGTACCAGTCACATTCATGAGTGCGTTCAAGGCGCCCGAGACGAAAGGCTTTGACAACACGCTGGTACGCAGTTTTCCCAACATCACCAATGTGGACATGACCAGCACCGTCGCGCAGATTCAGCGTGTGCTGGATCAGGTGATACGCGCCGTCGAATTTCTGTTCGCCTTCACGCTGGCGGCTGGACTGGTGGTGCTGTTTGCGGCGGTGACCGCCACGCGTGAGGAGCGGGCGAGGGAATTTGCCATCATGCGTGCCGTGGGTGCACGCGCCAGCCTGCTGCGCCAGGTGCAGCGGGCCGAGCTGGCAGGTGTGGGCTTGCTGGCGGGTTTTCTGGCCTCCATCGTGGCCACGGTGGTGGGCTGGGTGCTGGCGCGGTATGTGTTTGAGTTCGCGTGGACGGTGTCGCTGTGGGTGCCGCTGTTTGGCGCTCTGTCCGGTGCGGTGCTGGCGCTGGCCGCAGGCTGGTGGGGTTTGCGCGAGGTGCTGCGCAGGCCGGTGGTGGAGACGCTTCGGCGCGCGGCGCAGTAAATTGCTACTATATTAATAGCTACTCACGCATATCCGAAGAGGGCTTGAGGCCAATTTGGCCTCAAAGAAACACGATTTTAAAGACGTTCTTCAAGTAGGCGGACGATGTCGTCCCGACCCAGCCGACGCGCGTGTTGCAGGGCGGTCAGACCCTCGCGGTCCGTCAGGGCCGGGTTGGCACCGGCCGCCAGCAGCCGCCGCACGGCAGCTACATGGCCATTGATCACCGCAAGCATCAGAGGTGTTTTGCCGGTCGCGTCCGGCGCGTTGACCGCTGCGCCTTCGGCCAGCAGACGGTCCAGGCCGGCCAACTGCCCCATGCGCGCCATGTCATGCAAACTGGCGGGCGCTGGTGGGGCCAGATCTGCATTCAGGCGGGCGCGTTGCGCCTGACCCGCAGCAGAGCGCGCCAGTTCCTGCTTCGCCGCGGGTGCCGGCGCCGGTGCGGCAGCGGGTGCCTGGGCTGGAGCCTGTACCGTATTCGGTGCCATACCCTGTGCAGAGGGCGCCGGAGTGTTTTCTGAAGTTTGTGCGTCAGCCGACTCCTGCGCGCGGGCGGCGGGCGGCGCTTCAGCCAGCGTAGGAGGCGGTGTGGCTTCAGTCGTCTGCGGTGCAGCCGCAGCGGTGATGGCTGCTGTCACGGGTGCGGGTGCAACGGATGCTACTTTCGGGGCTTTCGGTTGGGTTGTGGCAGTGATGGGCGGGAGGACGGCTGTCGCTGTTGCTACATCCTGCGCAGGGGCGGTTTTCAGTGTTGGTAGTGGCAAGTTCGACATGGGCGGCGACACAGGTGGCAGCGCTTGCCCAGGCGCGTGGCCCAACCCCAGTTCTTTCTCTTCCTGCGTGCCACGGTCAAACTGCAACACCAGCAGGCTGGTCAAACCCGCCAGCGCCACGCTGGCCAGCAGCGACATTTTCCAGCGCGACTGATTCGCTGCCGGGGGTGCCTCTGTTTGTTCTTCATGTCCTTCCGGTTGTCCGCCGTTTGGCCCTCGGGCCGCGATCATCATCCGGGCATGGGCGTGCACCGCCTCGCGCACGGAGTCCGATGGACGGCGGTCGTCTTGTTCGCAGGCTTCGCGGTAGCGCAGGGTCAACTCATCCATACCAACTCCTGTAGTCGTTCGCGCAGGCTGTTGCGGGCATAACGCAGGCGGCTTTTGGCCGTCTCGAAGCTCACACCTGTGGTGCTGGCAATTTCTTCCACGGCCATTCCACCCTCAGCCTGCAGCAGAAAGGCCTCACGCTGGGCCGGTGGCAGGTTCTCGATGGCTGCCATCAGGGCGGCGGCCTGTTCTTTCGACTGCAACTGCCGCAGCGGCCCAAAACCCGACTCGGCGGCCAGCGTGCGGGCCTGCGGGTTGCCGGTGTCGTCTTCATCGTCGCCACCATCGTCTTCCAGGCTGGCATGGTGTTTGGCGGTGCGAGCATAGTCCACCAGACGGTTGTGGGCCATGGTGAAAAGCCAGGTCTTGAAGCGCGCCGTGG
>JAABRC010000420.1 GCA_011391115.1 Candidatus Egaibacter danicus
GGGTACGAAGTTGCAGCGCTGGGAAGGCTGGGTCTTCATTGCCGGCTATGCTGCCTACACAAGTTATCTGATCACTATTGCCTAGAAAGCTCCACATGGCCGCCACTTCTTCCCATCAAAAAGTCTTGGGCATCTTGCCCCAGGAGGCCGTGCCGGGTGCATTGCTGGTGTTTGTCGCGGCACTGGCGATGTTCGTCGTGAACTCGCCTTGGGGGGTGGCGTACCAATCCGTTCTGTCGACATCGTTCAGCATTGGACCCACAGGCGGTGGCATAGAGATGAAAGTAGCCTACTGGATCAAGAACGCGCTGATGGCGCTGTTTTTCTTCTTCGTGGGCCTCGAGCTCAAGCGGGAGATGCTCGAGGGGCAGTTGTCTAGCCGGAAGGCGGCGCTTTTGCCGGTGATGGCTGCCGCTGGCGGCATGGCCGTGCCAGCGCTTTTGTATCTGGCATTCGCGGGCCGTGCGGACTTTGGTCAAGGCTGGGCGATTCCGGCGGCAACGGATATTGCGTTTGCGCTGGGCGTGTTGTCCTTGCTGGGCAACCGCGTGCCGCCGGCGCTGAAGGCCTTTTTATTGGCAGTAGCGGTGGTGGATGACCTCGGTGCTATTTTGATCGTGGCCTTTTTCTACACTGAGCAGGTTTTTGTGGACTATTTGCTGATTGCGTCAGGCGTCACAGCGGTGCTGTTGGCATTGAACCGCTTGAAGATCGCCTCGATTGGCGTGTACATCCTGGTAGGTATGGTGCTGTGGGTGGTGATGTACCAATCTGGCATCAGCCCGACAATTGCCGGCGTGATCGTGGCGGCTTGCGTGCCGCTGAGAGCGAAAGACGGTCATAGCCCGCTACATGAGGCAGAGCACACCTTTCGGCCATGGGTGTTGTTTGGCATCATGCCGGTGTTTGCATTCGCCAATGCAGGCATCAGCCTGGATGGTGCAAGCCAATACCTGACGCACCCGATCACCCTGGGTGCTGCATTTGGCTTGGCAGTGGGCAAGCCCGTTGGCATCGCCGTGATGACCTATCTGGGCGCCAAACTCATGAAGGCGAGCAAGCCCGGCAATGTGACGCAGATCATTGGCGTGGGCTGTATTGCCGGCGTGGGTTTCACCATGAGCCTGTTTGTCGGCGCGTTGGCCTTCAGCGACCCAGCGCTTGCCACTCCGGTGCGTCTGGGCGTGTATGCGGGTTCGATCTTTTCTGCGTTGCTGGGCCTGGTTATTTTGGCCTACTCCCTACCCAAACGAGCGCGCGCGAAGTCGTCCGATGCCGAGGATCAAATCCGCCCGTTTATCCTGGCCGAGCCAGAATACGAAGCCTACGAGAAGGCAAGGCCATAAGGCTTGAAGCTGGATCAAAGCGCTGGCTGCAGCAACCGCTGCACGAGCGGGTGGTGCACTTTCTTTTCGGTCCCGATCGCAAAGAAGTGCTCGTTGACCCCCTCGCATGCGCCCAAACGCTGCACCGCGTAATGGGCCAGTAAATTCTCATGGATCCACTCAGCGGCCGGGAATATGCCCATGCCACTGGCACCAAAGGTTTTGAGCAAGGCGCTATCTTCAAACTCGCCCACGATGCGTGGCCGGATCGCCCGCTGCTCAAACCAAAGGTCCAGGCGCGCGCGCACCGCGGTATGTGCGGTGGGCAGCAACATGGGGACATCGGCCAGACTGCGGGGAAAGTCTTTGCCTGCAGTTTGCACCAAGTCCGCTGTGCCGTACCAGGCAAGGGCAGACGACCCCATGCGATGGCTGTACAGCTTGATGTTGGGGTTGGTCGGTGCAGGGCGGTCCGACAACACGACGTCCAAACGGTGCAAAGCAAGATCACCCAGCAGTTCGTCAAACTCACCTTCATGGCACAGCAGGCGCAAGTGGCGTTCACCGATCACCGGTTGCAAGAGGCGGTGCACTACAAGCTTGGGCAGGCCGTCGGAGATACCCACTGCCAGACGAACTGTCGGCGCACTCACGGCATCGCGTACCAAAGCTGGCAGGTTTTCGCCCAACTGAAAAATCTGGTCTGCCTGCTGCATGGCGGCCAGCCCGGCATCGGTCAGCACCAGACCTCGCCCGGCGGGCTTGAGCAGGGCATAACCCAACGAGCGCTCCAACTCACGCACCTGCGCGCTCACGGTTTGCACCGCCATATCAAGCTTGTCAGCGGCACGGGATATACCACCCTCTTTGGCCACCACCCAAAAATAGTACAGGTGCTTGTAGTTGAACGGCGTGCTCATGATCAGGTTTTTTAAGATTCTGGATGAGAAATTATCTGCTTTTTAAGAATCTATTGGGCTTCTATCGTTGGGCCTTCTTTCACTCAATGGAGACAATGCAATGCAGATCATTTTTGAATCCCGTGATACCGATGGCATCCAGATGCGCGAGTTGTCGGTTGAGCGTGTCCGCTTTACGCTACGCCGCCTGAATGCCCTTGTGCCACGCGCCAAGGTGCAGTTCTCGGACGTGAATGGTCCGCGGGGTGGCGTGGACAAACGCTGCCAGGTCGAACTGAGCACCGAGGCTGCAGGTACGGTGGTCATCGCCTCACTGGCGCGCGACTGGCGCACCGCGCTGGACCGCTCCCTTCGCCGTGCCACCCGGGTGCTGACGCGCAGCCTGCAGCGCAGCCACAAACCCGTGCGCGGACGCACCGAGCGACTTGCCCTTGACAGTTAAAACGTACGACGAAAGAAAGTAACACGCACCATGAAATGCCCCAACTGCCCCGACGCCACCCTGGTGATGACCGATCGCCAGGGGGTCGAAATTGACTACTGCCCCACTTGCCGCGGCATCTGGCTCGACCGTGGCGAACTTGACAAGCTACTGGAGCGAGCGGCCGCCGAATCGGCGCCACCCACTGCGCCTGTGTCACGCAGCCGCAAGCTACCCGACTTTGAAGACTCTGACTACCGCGGTGGGCAGCGCTACCACCGGGACCGCAAAAAGTCCTGGCTCAAC
>JAABRC010000042.1 GCA_011391115.1 Candidatus Egaibacter danicus
ACACACCCAGCGCGACAATCGGTATGGCCAGGGCGGCTGTGGTTTCGGGCGCGAGTGGCCAGCCCAACTTGCCAGCCGCCTTGGCGATGTAGCTCACCAGGCCGACGATGTAATAGGTGATGGCTGCCACCGACAGGCCCTCAACCGTGGACTGCAGCTTGAGCTGCATGTCCTGGCGCTGGTTCATGGTGGACAGCAACGCCTGGCTACTTTGCTGCTGCTCAATTTCAACCCGGGTACGCAACAGGTTGCTAATACGCGAGACACGCTGCGAGAGCGCATCCTGCCGCCGCGTAGACCACTCGCAGGTGCTGCGCGCCGGGGTGAGGCGCCGGTCCATAAATTCACCTATGGTCTGCATGCCCGGCAAAGCTGATTCATCAATATCCTGGATGCGTTTGTCCACCAGCTCGAAGTAAGCCGCACTGGCCGAAAACCGGGAATGCGTGGCGGCATGCTGGCTCTCCACCTCACCGGCCAGTTTGGTCAGGCGGTCAAGCAGCATCGGCTCGTCATCGCGGGTAGCACTACGGATGGCACTGGCCAGCTCGGCCAATTCGCGTTCGGCGCTAGACAGGATACTGGATGCCTCACGCGCAGCCGGCAAGCCCAGCAAGGCGGCCATGCGGTAGGTTTCAATTTCCAGCAGACGCTGTACCAGACGTCCGAGCCGACGCGGTGAGAGAGTTCCCGCCAGCAGAACCATGCGTGAAAAGCCATCAGCATGCATCGCGAAATCGGTATAAACCTCTGCTGAGCCACCGGCTACCGTGGAAGCAACCAGCGTGTCTTCCCGAAGCACATGTTTGACCATGGTCGCCGTACCGAACGCATGAGTGGGCATCACCCACAGGTGCAGACTGGACAGACATTGGCCCGGCAGGTTGGCAAACCAGTCTTGCGGCACCCTGTCCAGGGCGAAATCGGGCTCCTGCTCGCCAAAACGCTCAGCCATGAGGGTGGACATGAAGGTCCAGGTCACAAACTCTGTGTGCAGTTCCCATCGAATGGTGAATGGCCCCAGGTCCATGCGGAAATGACTGGATTGGGAATCGGGCAGCGGCAAGTGGTGGTCACGCAGCAGCGACGCCACGTGCTCGCGGCTGGCATCGCGCTGGACGGCGTCACACACCATGACCACGTGCGAAATGGCCAAAGGCGCCGTCAGGGCCTGGGGCGGCCTTGCGTGAACTTCGTTGTGCAATGCCGCCCGTTGCGGATGCTGATTAAGATGGTGCTTGAGTTGCATGGGATTTCTCTTGCAATCATTGTGCCGCACAAAGAAAAACGGCACCCGAAAGTGCCGTTTTAATGGGTTGCACCAGCCGCTCAGTCTTCCACAAACGCTTCTTCGCGTTTCTTCTTGATGGATGGCAACAGCACCACCACCAGCAGCAAGACAGCAACGGCCAGCAAACTGGCTGACAGGCCACGGGTTACAAACACGCTCCAGTCGCCACGCGAGAGCAACAAGGCCCGACGCAGGTTTTCTTCCATCATCGGGCCCAGAATGAAGCCCAGCAGCAAAGGTGCCGGTTCGGCACCGAGTTTGATAAACAGGTACCCAATGACACCGAAGATCGCCACCATCCAGATGTCAAACGTGTTGTTGTTGGTGGAATACACACCAATTGCGCAGAACAACACAATGGCAGGGAACAGCCAGCGATAGGGCACGCTCAGCAGCCGGATCCAGATACCAATCAGCGGCAGGTTCAACACGATCAACATGGCGTTACCAATCCACATTGAGGCGATCAGGCCCCAAAACAACTCGGGGTTGCTGGTCATGACCTGAGGACCAGGCTGGATGTTATGGATGGTCATCGCACCAACCATCAGCGCCATCACCGCATTGGGGGGAATGCCCAATGTCAGCAGCGGAATGAAGGAGGTTTGCGAAGCGGCGTTGTTGGCCGCCTCAGGCGCTGCGACACCGCGGATGTTGCCTTTGCCAAAAGGTACTTCCCCTGCCTGCAATTTGGTCTTCTTTTCGATGGTATAGGCCGCAAACGCCGCCATCACCGCCCCGCCACCGGGAAGAATTCCGAGAACAGACCCCAGCGATGTGCCTCTCAAAATGGCAGGCACCATGCGCTTGAAATCCTGTTTGGTTGGCAGCAGTCCCTTGACATTGGCAGTAAACACCTCGCGCTCACTCTCGTGTTTGCCGAGGTTGCTGATGATCTCGCCATAACCAAAAACACCCATGGCGATCACGATGAAGCCAATGCCGTCGGTCAACTCGGGAATGTCAAAGCTGAACCGTGCCACGCCAGAGTTCACGTCTGTGCCCACCAGACCCACCAGCAAGCCCAGAAGAATCATGCCAACCGCTTTCAGCAAAGACCCCGAGGCCAACACGACGGCGCCAACCAGGCCCAGAACCATGAGCGAGAAATACTCGGCGGGACCAAACTTGAAAGCCACCTCTGTCAATGGCACGGCAAAGGCGGCCAGCACCAATGTGCCCACGCAACCTGCAAAAAATGAGCCCATGCCTGCAGCCGCCAGTGCGGGGCCTGCCCTGCCTTGACGCGCCATCTGGTACCCGTCAATCACCGTCACCACGGAGGAGGATTCACCTGGCAGGTTTACCAGAATGGCGGTAGTCGAGCCGCCATACTGTGCGCCGTAATAGATGCCTGCCAGCATGATCAAGGCTGACACTGGGGGTAACGCATAGGTGGCAGGAAGCAGCATCGCAATGGTTGCCAGAGGGCCAATACCCGGCAGCACGCCAATGAGCGTACCCAAGAGACAGCCGATAAACGCATACATCAGGTTGATGGGCGTGAACGCCACACCAAAGCCGAGTGAGAGGTTTGTAATCAGATCCATTTTTCTTGTCCTCAACCGGTGATAAAAGCGGGCCAAACCGGGAATTGCAGCTTCAACAATACGATGAATGCCAGATAACTGATGATGGCTAAAACAGTTGCCAGGATGAGGACTTCCTTGAACTTGAACTCTTCCCCGGCATTGGCGGCAATGAAGGTCAATGCGTAAATACCAACGATAAGACCCATGGCGGGCAACTTGATACTGGGCAATCCACCCAGCAAAACGCCGAAAACCAGGTTGGCCGTGATGATGAAAAACAATGGTTTCCAGGCCCACGCACCAATCCTGTCTCCCCCTTCAGTCTCGACCACCATGGCTTTGAAGGTAATGACCGCACCCAAAATGGCCAGCAAAACTCCAAGCATCAAAGGGAAGTAGCCAGGCCCCATACGGGCGCCATCACCCACTTTATAGGTGGTAGCACCCCATGCAAAGGCAATTCCCACGGCCATGAACATGAGGCCGGAGAAGAAGTCTTTTTGACTCTTGATATTCATTGTTTGTCTCCTCGGTAACCAATGGAACGGCCGGATTGTGCACCGGAAAACCCTGACGAGCCATGTGGATTTCACCTACACGGAGCCCCCGCCGCGTTCAGGTCAACGGGGGCGTTGAAGCCAGGACCTCATCAATGACCGTGACACCCTCTGCCACGCGCAGTGCCCCGGCCAGTCGCAGGGGCCGCATGCCGTCGGCAACAGCCTGGCGGCGAAGCGCATCGATATTAGGCTCCCTGCTCACTTTTTCCTTGAACGCTTCGCTGACGACCAGGAGTTCGTACAGGCCCATGCGCCCAAGAAAACCTGTCATCCGGCAGTCCACACACCCAGCGGGCTTGTAGGGTTTGTACCCACCACTGATTTGCCAGGGTTTGACCAGTTCACCCAGGGCCTCTCTGGTAGCTTCATCATCCTTGACCTTGCATTGCTGGCAAAGCGTGCGAACCAGCCGCTGCGCCAGAACCCCGAGCAGTGTCGCGTTGATCAGGTAGGAGGGAATGCCCAGTTCCATCAGTCGCGTGACAGCAGAAGGCGCGTCATTGGTATGCAACGTAGAGAATACGAGGTGACCCGTGAGTGCGGCCTGAACAGCCATCTCGGCTGTTTGCAGATCGCGAATTTCACCCACCATGATGATGTCCGGGTCCTGTCGCATCAGTGCCCGCAGGCCCTCGGTAAAACCAAAATCAAGCTGGGGCTGCACCTGGGTCTGATTGAAAGAGGGCTCGATCATCTCGATCGGATCCTCCACGGTGCTTACATTCACTTCCTCCGTCGCCACCCGCTTGAGCGTCGAGTACAGGGTAGTCGTCTTGCCGGAACCTGTCGGCCCCGTCACCAGAATGATGCCGTGCGGCCGCTTGACCAGAGCCTCCCAGCGCTGTGCATCGTGGCTGGAAAAGCCAAGCGCATCCAGATCCTTGACCGCATTGTCCGGGTCAAAAATACGCATCACCATCTTCTCGCCGAACGCTGTGGGCAAGGTGGAAATACGCATCTCGATTTCATCACCGCGCGGGTTACGTGTCTTGATGCGGCCATCCTGCGGTCGCCGTCTTTCAACGACATCCATTCGGCCCAGCAATTTGATGCGTGCCGTCATGGCATTGAGCACCCCCATGGGCATCTGATACACCGGGTGCAACATACCGTCGATCCGGAAGCGGATGACTCCCTGCTCACGACGTGGCTCCAGGTGGATGTCACTGGCGCGCTGGTCGAAAGCGTATTGCCACAGCCAATCCACCACCTGCACCACACCCTGGTCATTGGCGTCCAGTTGCTTGTTGCCCTTGCCCAGTTCCACCAGCTGCTCGAAACTCGCACCACCGCTGTTGCCCCCGGCCTTCATGGCCGAGCGCACCGACTTGGCCAGCGCAAAGAACTCCGCGGTGAACCGGTGGATTTCCTGAGGGCTGGAAACAACACGCCGAACACTGCGACGCGACTGGCGCTCTACTTCAGCCAACCAGTCGGTAATGAAGGGTTCGGCTGTGGCCACCACCACTTCGGTAGGAGTCACCTGCACCGGCAGGATGCGGTGTCGTTCGGCGTAGGCAGCGCTCATCACATCGGCGACCTTGCCCACATCAACTTTCAACGGATCGATTCGCAAATAATCCAGGCCAGATCGAGCTGCCAGCCACTGGGTCAGCGTTTCAATATCCAGCGGTTTGCCATCACTGGCGCGTCGCATGGAAACGCTGGCTAAACGCACCAGTGGGTGTTGTGCGCTTTCTGCCTGCGAGCAGCGTGCAATGGTCCTTTGCGCTTCATCTTCGGCAATTACACCGTCTGCATGGAGCCATTCGACCATGCGTCGCCAGTCGATCGGGCCGACATGCGGTGTTTTGGCAAGCGTTGGCGTTTTCAAGGCAGTGCGGCTCATACTGTGATCATGCAACAACCGGCTTGAGGACCCGAGCCCATTGTTTGGCCGGCAGGCCCCAGCGGGTCTGGATCAGTTCGGCACGCTCGTTCCAGGTGGATGGATTAGGACGGGATGGCGTGCGCTGGGCCAGCACGACCGTATTGCCGGCGCGTGTCGGCTTGAAGGCCCATACGGCATTCGCACCAAAAGCCGCCGATATTTTCTCCACACTGCGCTGGTAGCTGGAAGACCGGCCAAATAGGTTCACCGTCATACAGCCATCTTCCGTCAGCAATCGCCTGCAGTTGGAGTAGAAGGGAAGACTGTCCAGGACCGGGGTGGCTGCTTCATGGTCATACAAATCAACCTGCAGCGCGTCCACCGTACCCCACCATTGCGGATTCTGGATTTCAAGCGCAGCATCGGCCAGCACGACCCGCATACGGGCATTGTCCACCGGCAATTTGAACCAGCCGCGGCAGGCCACCAGAACCTGCGGATTGAGTTCTATCGCCACCGTTTTCATCCGCACTTCCTTGTGGCAAAACTTGGTCAGTGAACCGGCTCCCAGGCCCAACTGCATGGCCTGTCGTTGCGGTGCTGTATCGGGGTCGATAAAAAGCAGCCATGCCATCATGCGCTGGATGTATTCATGTACCAGAACAGTTGGCGCATCCATCAACATGGAGCCCTGCACCCATTCAGTACCCAGATGCAGGTGCCTTATCGGACCTTCGTCAGAAAAATTAACTTCGGGTAGTTGTGTTCTGGAAGGTCTTGCCATGCGGATTTATACCAGTAACGCCTGAAGCTTCGGCAAAGCAGTGCAGGCATTGCGTGTCGTCGCCTCGGCCAGTGCATCTGGTTCCATGCCACGCAGGCCTGCAACCACGGCACCAATGCGGGGCAACTCAGCCGGTTCGTTCCGCCCTTGTGGGGTGCCGGTAGCGCGCTGCTGAGCCGTCTGGTACAGCCAGTGCGGCGGCATGTCAGGGGCATCCGTCTCCAGGACCAGCGCCTCCAGCGGGAGCTCCGCAGCCAGACGACGAAGTTGCAGCGCCCGCTCGTAAGTGACCGCACCGCCGAAGCCCAGCCTGAAACCAAGCCTGGTGAACGCCTGCGCCTGTTGCAGGCTGCCATTAAAAGCATGCGCAATGCCAGAACCACCAATGTCTCGCAACCCCTTGAGCAACTGATCTGCCGAGCGGCGTACATGCAGGATTACCGGCAGTCCGTACTTTTTCGCCAGCTTGAGCTGTTCTCGATAGAAATGCTCCTGGCGTTCACGCAAGGGGCTGATGCACCATTCCGGCTCGAAGAGGTCAATGCCTATTTCTCCGACGGCTACCAGTCTGGGATCGTTCTGATGCAGCTGCAGCTGCTGTTCAAGAACCATCAGGTCCTCGTCGAGTGCCCGCTTCACGTACAGCGGATGAATACCCAATGCGTAGCTGTCACGATTGATGTACGCCATTGCGCGTACGGCTTCAAAATTTTCAACCCCTACCGCTGGCAATAGGCAATGTGCTACGTTATTCATAGCTGCCCGAGCACGAACCAAGGGCGCATCTGGCTCAAACTCGGTCGCATCCAGATGGCAATGGGTGTCTATCCAGAAGGTCATCTAGGGAAAATACCATAGTCCCTGTCATTCAAACGACTTGTAACTGTCACATTCCTGCGTTATCCTGAAAATTCATGTGAACACGTGCCAGGTCAGACAAGAATATCTTTGCTGGCGACGCTTCACATGGCTGATTCGGGATGGACGGGTTATGCGAGTCTCGCTCCTGATACAACTATTCATCAACAAACCTAAAAAAGGAATCCTCATGTCACGTCATTCTCTTAAGGTTCTTGCTGCAGCGGCGCTGGCTGTATGCGGTACGCAGAGCGCCATGGCGCAGTCTGCCGCTCTTATTGCTGCAGCAAAAGCTGAGGGCCAATTAACCACTATCGCACTTCCTCATGACTGGTGCGGATACGGTGCTGTTATTGCAGGGTTCAAGGCGAAATATGGACTCAAGATCAACGAGTTGAACCCGGATGCCGGTTCGGGAGATGAGATTGAAGCCATCAAGGCCAACAAGGACAACAAGGGTCCGCAGGCCCCCGACGTGATCGACGTGGGCTTGAGTTTTGGCCCAAGCTCCAAGGCCGCTGGTTTGATTCAACCCTACAAGGTTGCCACTTGGGACAGCATTCCCGCCTCTGCCAAGGATGCCGACGGCTACTGGTATGGCGACTACTACGGCGTCATGTCCTTCCAGGTCAACACTGATCTGATCAGCAAAGTGCCGATGGATTGGGCCGACCTGCTCAAGCCCGAGTACAAAAACTCGGTGTCGCTGGCCGGTGACCCGCGCGTCTCCAGCCAAGCCATTCAGGCAGTCTATGCCGCAGGCCTGAGCGCCGCAGGTGGCGACGCATCCAAGGCTGGTGCCGCTGGCCTGAAATTCTTTGCCGATATGAACAAGGCCGGTAATTTTGTTCCGGTGATTGGCAAGACCGCCTCCCTGGCACAGGGCACAACCCCCATCATCATCAGCTGGGATTACAACGCTTTGGCGGGCCGCGACACCCTCAAGGGCAACCCCAAGGTGCAAGTCGTGGTGCCCAAGTCTGGCGTCTTGGCCGGTGTGTACGTGCAAGCCATCAGCGCCTATGCCCCCCACCCCAACGCCGCCAAGCTGTGGATGGAGTACCTGTACTCCGACGAAGGTCAGCTGGCTTGGTTGAACGGCTATTGCCACCCCATCCGCTTCAACGACCTGGCGGCCAAAAACAAGATTCCCAAGGCCATGATGGACAAGCTGCCACCCGCTGAAGGCTATGCCAAGGCAGTGTTCCCCACACTGGACCAACAGTCCGCCTACAAGGAGGTCATCACCAAACAGTGGGATACGGTGGTGGGCGCCAACATCGCAAAATAAGCGTCACTGACGCCTGGCTCCGCGCCATGATTGGCGGCGTTCATTACCTGAGAGTCAGGTAATGAACGCTTTTCTTTTTTCTTCCTTCGTTTGCCCCTGCGCCCACCCGCTGCGCGTAGGGGGAGAGGCACAAGCAGCCGTGAATACGTCACCCCCTTTGGCTACGGCCAAAACCTCAGTCAATTGGAACTGGCTAGGTGTCCTGCCGTTTTTGATCTTCGCCTTGATGTTCCTGGTGCTGCCCACTGCCTACCTGATGGTGGGGGCATTTCAAAATGAGGCCGGGGACTTCACCTTTGCCAATATTCAGGGGCTCTTCGAACCCAATGTGCTCAGCGCCTACGCGATCAGTATCCAGGTCAGCCTGGCCTCGGCGGTCGGCGGTGGCCTGCTGGGGTTTCTGCTGGCCTGGGCTGCGATTCAAGGCAAGCTACCGCCCTGGATCAAACCCACCTTGATGACGTTTTCTGGCGTGGCCTCCAACTTTGCTGGCGTGCCCCTGGCCTTCGCGTTCTTGGCCACCTTGGGCCGGGTCGGCTTGGTGACAGTATTACTCAAGAAATTTTTCGGCTTTGATCTGTATGCCACTGGTTTCACGGTGCTCAGCTTCATTGGCCTGACCCTGACCTATTTGTACTTTCAAATTCCCCTGATGGTATTGATCGTGTCGCCGGCCCTGGAAGGTCTCAAACGCGAATGGCGCGAGGCCTGCGACTGCCTGGGCGGCACGGCCTATCACTACTGGCGCTATGTGGCGCTGCCGGTGCTGTGGCCCGCGATTCTAGGGGCCACCTTGCTTCTGTTCGCGAACGCCTTTGGCGCCATTGCCACGGCTTATGCGCTGACCGGCAGTTCGCTCAACATCGTGCCCATCTTGCTCTACGCGCAGATTCGCGGTGACGTCTTGCACAACCCCAACCTGGGTTACGCCCTGGCGCTGGGCATGATCGTCATCACCGGCCTGTCAAACGCGGGTTATATGTGGTTACGTGCCAGATCAGATCGGAGTCGCACATGAAGCATCAATCTCGGCTAGGGGCCTGGATTGCCATCGCGGTAGGGGCCAGCTATTTCCTGATCCCTTTGATTGCCACTTTTGAGTTCAGCCTGCGCATGAAGCGCGGTGAGTACAGCTTTGAAGCCTACCGCGTGGTGTTTGGCGACCCGCAGTTTCAGGCCACCTTTGGCTACTCCATTGTGATGGCCGTCATCACCATCGTGGTCGGCGTGCTGCTGGTGGTGCCCACCGCCTACTGGGTGCAACTGCGCTTACCCAAGCTGCGCCCGCTGGTCGAATTCATCACCCTGCTGCCGCTGGTGATCCCGGCCATCGTTATCGTGTTTGGCTACCTGCGC
>JAABRC010000421.1 GCA_011391115.1 Candidatus Egaibacter danicus
TCGTGGGTTTGCTCGAGCGCATGACCTCTGGCAGTTACCGCTTGCAGGACGAGGAGATGCAGGGGCTCGGCGATACGGAACTGACCATGCGCCGGCGAACCCGACTGGGTTTTGTATTTCAGTTTCACCACCTCCTGCCCGCCTTTACGGCGCTGGAAAACGTGACGATGCCCGCGCTGATGAGTGAGGGCCGTGTCAGCGCCAGGCGGCTGGCCCACGCGCGCGAACTGCTGGCTGCCGTGGGTCTGGCTGATGCCATGAACAAGCGGCCGTCCGAGCTGTCAGGCGGCATGCAGCAGCGTGTGGCGATCGCCCGGGCACTGGTTCATGAGCCCCCGCTCGTGTTGGCTGACGAACCCACGGGCAATCTTGACACGGCTTCTTCGGACGAGGTGTTCGTGCAGATGCGCCGCATGCATGCCGAACTGGGTATCTCCTTTGTGGTGGTCACGCATGACCCGCGCCTGGCAGCGCGCTGCGACCGTCTCGTGGAACTGATCGATGGGCGCATCGCGCGGGATGAACCGACCTGACCTTTGTTTCAGGCCTTGATTTCCATCAAGTTTTGTTGACGCGAAAAGCGCATACTGGTTACGCTGAACTGCAGCCTCAGAGAAAACAATGGACTTCAAGGACTACTACAACACCCTGGGCATCGAGCGCACCGCGTCGGAGGAGGACGTGCGCAAGGCCTACCGCAAGCTGGCCCGCAAATATCACCCGGACGTTAGCAAGGAGCCGGATGCACAGGCGCGCATGCGCGACATCAACGAAGCCAATGACGTGCTGCGCGACAAGGAGAAGCGTGCTGCCTATGACGCGCTGGCTGATCGGGTTGCTCAGGGCTACGGGACAGGCAGTGATGGCCATGGCAATTACCAGCCGCCGCCAGGATGGGATCAGGGTTTTGAGTTTCATCGCGGCCCCGGGGCAGGCCCGGCAGATCATGCTGAATTCAGTGAGTTCTTTTCGTCTGTATTTGGCAAGGGTGAGCATCGTGGCGCGCAGAGCCGCCAGTACCGCGCGCGCGGGGAGGATCACCACGCCGCCATCGAGATATCTGTTGAAGATGCCATCAAGGGCGCCGAGCGGGAAATCGTGCTGCGTGCACTGGAGGTGGACACCAAGGGACAACCCGCGTATGTCAACCGCACGCTCAGTGTCAAGATTCCCGCGGGCGTCCGTCCGGGTCAGTTCATCCGGCTGGCGGGCCAAGGCATGCCGGGGCACGGCGGCGAGGCGCCGGGGGACTTGTACCTTGAAGTTCGCATTGCGCAGCACAAGCTCTATCGTGTGGAAGGGCGCGACCTGTACATGACGCTGCCAGTCACGCCAACCGAGGCTGCGCTGGGTGCGCAGGTGCAAGTACCAACACCAGGCGGCGGCGTGGTGGAAGTCACGGTACCGCCCAATGCGCGAAACGGCCTCAAATTGCGGCTCAAGGAGCGTGGCCTGCCAGGCAAACCCGCGGGTCACCTTTACCTGTTGCTGGAAATCGCACTGCCGCCGGCAGATAGTGAGGCCGCACGTCAGGCGTATGAACAACTGGCCAAGGCTGCGCCGTTCAATCCGCGCCGCCATCTTGGCACTTCGGGAGGATGAGCGTGTCCAGTCATACCGTTATTACTGTTACGGCAACAGTCCTGGGCGATGTGTATCCACTCGCCATTGGTGAACTGGCCCATGCGTGTGGAGCAGAGATCGAATGGGTTGTCCAGCTCGTGGAACTTGGCATCGTCGGTGTTCCGGAGCCCGGCGCATCGCCCGATGACTGGCGGTTTCACAGTGCAGACCTGCAAAGCGCTTTGGAAGTGCGTCGTCTGGAGCGTGACTTTGGCGTCGGGCTGGACGCGGCAGCGCTGATACTCGCTTTGCAAAACGAGGTACGCCGCCTCAAGGCTGTCCTTCAGGCTGAAGGTGTACGACGGTCCTGATGCCTCAAACTGGCGGATTGTGTCCGGCAGACGTTGTGGACGATCAAGAACTGCGCGGCGTAGTAAGAGGCCAGAATCCACAGGGGTGCCAGCGGAACAGGCTGCAGGAACTTGTTAATGGCGATCAGCGAGTCGCTCAGCATGAACACACCGGCGCCCACGGCCGCCCAGCGTGACGCGTGATCGCCCACCACCGCAGCCCGCCCAATCGCTTGAGCGGTCATCAGTGAAATGGCCATCACATAGGCTGCCACCGCCAGCTTCAGCACCGGGTCATGCAGGCTGGGCCACAACAAGGCATACATCGCCGCGCCGAAGGCTACAACGATGAGCAGCGCCCTTCGGCTTGGAAACCAGGCCTGACCCTGCCGAAACAGGGCGATGTAGAACAGATGCGCTACCAGAAACGATGCGAGCCCGGGTATGAAGTAGTTGCCGGGCAGCATCAGGAATACGTCACCCAGCAGGGAGCATGTCAATGCAGCGGTCAGAAAAGCATGGAAATAAGTGCCAAATCGGCCTCCAGACCTCGTGGAATATACGTAAGTAGCTACAAAAATAATAGCAATTGCCATTGTCAGGGGTTTGAACGCGTAGTGCAGATCCAGCAAGCCCAGCGCGCTGGTAACTGTGGCCATTGCGGCGCAGTCGATCATCAGCGCCTCCAGCACGGTGATGCGGCCTTGCAATAGCGCGCCCACGACCCAGTAGCCCGTCACGAGCGCCAGAGTCCACACGGCATTGCTGCGCAGTGGCATGACATCGGCAAACCACAGGACTGCGGAAACGCCTGACAACAGCAGCGTGAACTGCGCAGCCGCGAACAGGCTGGCCCCACGGCTGACAACCGGGTCATAGACCTGCACGCGAGACAGTTCGAATGCGGGTTTGGGAAACTTCAGCGCCACATCGTTCGCGCGCCAACCCGGTGGCCTGAACCAAACCCGCACTTTGTCTGCCCAGTTCTGTGCGCGCCAGCTGTCCTGCATCAAACCCCAGTAGACCTCGGCGTTGGCCCACAATGGGTCCCAGCT
>JAABRC010000422.1 GCA_011391115.1 Candidatus Egaibacter danicus
CTGCCGGCGACCCGGCTGCGACCGAATTCACGAGGATCTGCCGGCTTTCGTTGGTCTTGGCGCCGACATGATAGACCCAGCCGCGCATGCCGGTGGGTCCGAGGTTGATAGTCTTCGAGTCGCCGGGGACTCCGCCGTTGGTGAGATCGGGTGGTGCCGCTTGGCTCGGAATCGCTGCCACCAGGATCAACGCGGCGAGTGCAACCCTGTGCACGACACGGCCACGGAAACGCGCGGGATAGGTTTGGGTTGCTGCATTCATTCAAATGTCTAAATCGCATATAGCCGGGATTACGCAATCTAACAACTTTCCGCGCTGCTTCTGCATTCGGCAAACAGCGCGAAGAAACCTGGAGAACCATAGTATGATCCGGTCTCACTCTGAAGCAATCGGCGGCGGGCTGTCGATGCTGATTCACCGACCATCTGGGCCGAAATGTTGTGGGTTGAGATTTCCCAGCCCTCCCTGCGCAGGCGTTGTGGTATGATCGTATGACAGGAAAGATCTGGACCGATCCGGACGCGATCAATAGATATAAGTTTTGAACTGTAAAACCGGGAAGAATGTTTGACCCACATTTTTGCAGCTTCATTGACTCGCATCATTGATCCCTGATCAAATGGAAACAAAAACCCACCGCAACCTCGTTCAATCCGTTTTCAGCCGACTTCACTCCTGTTTGCGCGGTTTCTCCGCGCTGGCCGCAGTGCTTTTGCTGGAATCAACCCTTGTAGAAGCGGCTCCGCCCGATCTGACCAATGGCGGCGTTCCTACGGACACGAACAACATCAACCTCGGGCCGACCGGTATGCGGGGGTGGGTCTATCGCCCGGTTAATAGTGCTGATACCAGTGAGGCACGCCAGATTCTGGTGACAAGCGTCGCAGCGGGGTCACCTGCGGTTGGTGTCCTGGCAGTGAATGACGTGATTCTCGGGGTGGATGGAACCGGGGCGACACCCGGTGCATTTGCATCGGATGCACGCGTCGCGTTGGGTCTGGCGCTCGGTGATGCGGAAGCGAGAAACCCGGCCACGCTCAAGTTGCTGCGCTGGCGCGCCGGCGTGACCGAGACGGTGGATGTCACGCTACAGACCCTGGGGGCCTACAGTGCGACGGCACCCTACAACTGTCCGAAGTCGGCAGCTATCCTCGAGCAGGGGCTGGCCCACCGCACGGCCAGCGTAAACGCCGGCCAGTTCGGCTTCGGCACCCTTGCACTGCTGGCAGGCAACGATCCGTCCAACCCGGCCAACGGTGCACGCCAGGCCTTGGCGCAGGCGGAGGCGCGGGCAATGATTGCGACGCAGCAGCAGATCGACTTCTGGAAATCCGGGCAGATCGACACCGGCAGCAAGATCACCTGGACCTTGGGGCACCGGCTCGTGGTGCTGACGGAATATTACCTGCAGACTTCGGATCCGTTGGTTCTCCCTACGATCGAGGCGATGGCGGTGCAGGTTGCCAATGGGCAGAGCCATCTGGGCACCATGGGCCACCAGTTGACGAACCTGAATGTTCAGGGTGCCACCAATGATGCCTACAACGTGGGTTACGGCACGATCAATTCAGCTGGCATGCCCACCTTTCTCGGCCTGTTGCTGGCCAAGGAATGCGGGCTGACCAACCCTCAGATCGACCCGGCCATCCAGCGGGCAAGCCGCTTTTACGCGGCATACACAGGCTATGGTGCGTATCCCTATGGCGAACATGAACCGTACCGCCAATCCCATGAATCCAATGGCAAGAGCGGATTGGCCTCACTTTGCTTCGAGCTTTTGGAGGATCGTGCGGAGGATGGGAAGTTCTACAGCATGATGGCCACGGCGGCCTCCTCCGAGCGGGAAGAGGGACACACCGGCTCGTACTTCAACCAGCTGTGGGCGCCGTTGGGTGCAGCCGCTGGCGGGGAGGTGGCGGTGGCCGCGCACTTCAGCCGGATTCGCTGGATGCTGGATCTCAACCGTGAATGGGACGGCGGGTTTTATTGGAACCGTCTCGAAGGCAGCGGGAGTGGCGAGCGATGGAATGACTTCGACATGTCCACTGCGGCCCTGCTGACCTATGCCTTGCCGCTGCGCAAGCTGCACATCACGGGACGCGGGCATGACCCGGCCCGGTATCTGACCAGCCAGGAGGTGGCGGATGCCATCGCGGCGGAAGACTATGACGCGACCACCCGCACCACCAGCGAACTGGTGACGGATCTCGGCAACTGGTCACCCAAAGTGCAGTTCGAGGCTGCCAATGAAATCGGCCTCCGCACCGCTGAGCATGCCACGCTGGTCCCTCAGTTGATTGCCATCGCCAATGACACCCAGGCCGGCGAATCACGGGTGGGTGCGTGTTTTGCCTTGGGTGAGATCGGAAATGGAAGTGCGGCTGCCGCTGGCGATCTGGCGGCCCTGCTTGACGATGCCGATGATGAGGTTCGCTTCGCATCAGCCGAGGCGCTGCGTTATCTTCCCCAGGCCAACAAGCTGGCACAACTCAACACCATTCTTACCGCCGCTGCCAGCACCGGAAAACCATTCTTCCCCATTGACGAAGAAGACCCGATGCATTTCGCCCATGCTCGTCTGTCGATGCTTCTTTTCTACGGTGGGACTGCTTACGGACCCAAGGGGGTGATCTCGGGCAGCGGCATCAATGGCGTTGATCGCACGCTGCTCTATCCCGCCATTGAGGCCGTGGCCGCCACCCCCTTTGGTCAGGCCCGCAGCACGCTCCAGACGACCTACACCAACCTCACCCACGACGACGTCCTTGCCCTGTCCGGTACGATTCTCGACTCGATCACGGTTCGTGCCCCGGCGGACAAGATGTTCTCGGCTGGTGTGCGCACGGGCGGGGTACAGGCCATGGAGAAATACAACATCGCCGAGGGTGTGACGGCCTGCATGAAGCTGATCGAGGATGTGGTGAGCGACGATAACCTCAAGTTGCTCGGCACTTTCGGCGCG
>JAABRC010000423.1 GCA_011391115.1 Candidatus Egaibacter danicus
GAGCCGCCATGGCGGCGACGAGGGGCTGGCGTTTGAGCGCGAGATTGCGGCCATTCCCGAGGTGCTGGACTGCTACTCGGTGGCGGGCGAGTCCGACTACATCCTGCAAATCGTGGCCGCCGATCTGGGCGTTTTGTCAGATTCGGTTCTGCGCAAACTCACCCGGATCAGCGGCGTGGCCAACATTCGCTCCAACATCGTGCTGAATTGCATCAAGTCCAGTACCGAGCTGCCGCTGGGACATATTGGGCGTGGGGATGGGGCTGCGCGCAAGGTGCGCATCGCCGGGTGATGTCAGCCCTTGGGGTCGCCGTGGCCCTGATGATACCGAATCAGGTTACGCCCTTCTTCTTTGGCCCGGTACATGGCCGAATCAGCCCAGTCGATGACCTCTTCTTGTGTTGCTTCGTGGCCAGAGAACACCACAACCCCCAAGCTGGCGGTGCAATGGTGTTCAATCCTGGCATGGAGCGGGTCTGATTCAGCGGCTCTCAGCTCATAAGGCTGTGCCAGGCTCTCGCGTATGCCTTCCGCAATGGCCCCGGCCTCTGCAATGGATTGGCCCCGATCCGTACTCAGCTCGTTGAGCAGCACGACAAATTCGTCTCCGCCAAAACGGGCAACCGTGTCAACCTCGCGCACGCAGGCCTTCAGGCGTCTGGCCACTTCGATCAGCAACAGGTCCCCTACGCCGTGTCCGTGTGCATCATTGAGTGGCTTGAAGTTGTCCAGATCAAGAAACAGCAATGCCCCGTGGTGCCGACTGCGCTTGCTCGATGACATGGTTTGTGAAAGGTGATCCACCAACAGGCGCCGGTTGGCCAGACCCGTCAATGTGTCATGAAACGCCAGTTCGCGCACCTGGTCTTCCAGCAGCTTGCGCTGCGTGATCTCCCGCGTAATGCCGTGATAACCCACGATGATGCCCTGCGCGTTGCGGTCCGGTTTGGACAACACCTCGCCCCAAATCGTTCGTCCATCCTTGCAGACATGTTCCACTTCAAAGGTGATGAACTCCTGCGCATCGGGGGACACGTCCAATATTTGCCTTTGATGCAGTAGATTCTTCACAACCGCCACCCCGGCATCGGTGAACATTTCGAACACATGGTGGCCAATCACCTCGTGCGTCTGGAAGCCCCTCAGGCGCTCGTCCGCCGGGCTGATGTACAAGACTCGCAGTTCGGCGTCGGTCTTCCAGATGACATCCCGCGCGTCCTCCGTCAGCAAGCGATAAAGGGCTTCGCTGTCGTGCAGGGCGCGAGTACGCTCTTCGACCAGAAGCTCCAGCGAGCGGTTTCGCTCGCGCAGGTTGGCCAAGGGATAGACCTCGCCCGCTTGCGCCTGCTGGTAGGGGATCGAAATGCCGCTGTGCACGATCTTCCAGTCCTGACCTTCGAGGTGGAAAACCAGAACAAGCCTTGCAACCTCGCTTGAAAAACCCTTCACCTCAATCGGAAGGTGGATGTGAAAGAAGGCCGTGGCCACGACCACATCTTTGCTAATGTCCTGAAGCGACAGGTCCAGCATCTCGATGCGGATTCGCTCAGGAACCTGCGCAAAGTCCTGCCGTGTAACCTTGATCCATTCATCCCTGTTCTTGACCAGGACATCCCCGCTGCCGGCATAGCCACTGAAGTTGTCACTGAAATGGGTGGTCAAACGGTCATCCCGCGAAGCGTACATCTCGATGTACTCCTCAAACAGCGAACGGATTTGCCGCTGGCGGTCAGGGTGCGTGACAGCATTCATGTGCCACAATTATGGGAGATTTCACTCTGGGTGTGCGAACACATGCGGGCCTGGCACTGCAAAGACTGACGTGCATCAACCGGGCGGAACTGCGGTACACCACTCCTGCCGATTCACATAGTCAAAAAAGTACTCCGAGAACCGCTGCGCCGCCGGTGAAAGGGGTCGGTCCCTGCGGGTAAAGACGAAGAACTTGCGCCGCACCACGGGGTCTACCAAAGGGCGGCTGTCCAGTTTGTGCAGACGGATCAGGCTGCTCGCGTATGGTAGACAGGTGGTCACCCCCAGGCCGGCGCTGACCATGGCAAAGGCGGTGGTCATGAAACCCACCTCATTGGCAGGGTTGAGAGCCTCGTCGTGCAGGGATTCGTGCAGGTCCACACGCAAGCGGTGCGTGAACTCGCCCTTGAGCGCAATCACCGGATAGCGCAGCGCGTCGTCCCAGGTCACGCGCTTCTCTTTCTTCAGCGGATGGTCTGGGCGGAACACCACGACGAAGGGGATTTCAAACAGCGTCCTGGAGTCAATGTCGGCCGACGACTCGCGCTCCGGCCCCACCGCAAAGTCCACCTCGCCGCTGTGTACCTTGGGCAGCACGTGCTCCACCATGCAGTCCAGCAGGCGGATTTCAATGTCCGGGTACTGTTGTTTGAACCCGGCAATCACCTCCGGCAGCACCGAGGCCGACATCAGTTGCGGTGCTGCAATGCGCACCAGCCCGCGCTTGAGAGCTTTCAGATCCGCAATGGTGTCCAGCGCGCCATCCAGGTCCTGCAACAGGCGCGCGGCCAGCGGGTAGAACTCGCGCCCCACCTCGGCCAACCCCACCTTGCGCGTGCTGCGGTTGACTACCTGCACGCCCAGCGTTTGCTCCAGCTCCTTGATCAGGCCACTCAGCGCAGACTGGGTCACGTGCAGGCTGGCAGCAGCATCGGTAAAGCTACCGGTTTCGGCCAGCGCCACAAAGGCCCGCAATTGGCGCAAGGTGATATTCATAACTTAAACAGATAAATTCATCATAAAAATCTGTTTGAATGATAGATCAAACTCCTCTTTAATCGCGTTCATTGACAGCCCCATCACCCCACACCGGAGACCCCCAATGATCATCAAGAAAATTCACCATGTCGCCTACCGCTGCATCAACGCCAAGGAAACCGTGGAGTGGTATGCCAAGCACCTGGACATGAAGTTGGTGCTGGCCATTGCG
>JAABRC010000424.1 GCA_011391115.1 Candidatus Egaibacter danicus
GTGCGTAGCGCCATCAACAGCTGGCTGGTTTCAGAAGAAGGCACAGCCTGGCTGCACACGAACCACCTGGGCGCCCCCGAGGCGGCTACGAATGCGCAAGGCCAGCTGGTCTGGCGGGCCACCTACGCGCCGTTTGGGGCGGCTACGGTATTACCCTCTCTCCCCGCCGGGGAGAGGGTTGGGGTGAGGGGCGAGCCCGCCCACGGCTCAAGCCAGTTCACGCTGCACCTGCGCCTGCCCGGCCAGGTGTGGGACGAAGAAACCGGCCTGCACTACAACCGCCAGCGCTACTACGACCCCGAGCTGGGCCAGTACCTTACCCCAGATCCGCTGGGTACGCCCGATGGGCCGAACCCTTATGCGTATGTGGCGTTCAATCCGCTCTCGAATATCGATCCTGATGGGCTGATTTTGTTTGCTTTTGATGGGACGAACAACAACTTGGCTAGTCAGACCAACGTCCAGCACTTTGCTCGGGCGTATGCCGAGTACAGCTCGTACGACACCGAGAAAAACATAAGGTGGGAGAATTTTTACCGGTCTGGCCCTGGCACTGGCGCCGATGACTGGCAGGACAACAGTGTTGTTGGCGGTGCTATTGCCCCTAGATTGCGAGCCATGGTGGATGTGCAGCTGGGCCGTTTGAACACTTACGTCACCGAGCGCACCGCCTGGGAGATTGACAAAGCGGCGCGCTTTGGTCAGCGCTACACCAAAGACAAGCCCTTAGATATTTTTGTGGATGTGGTGGGGTTCAGCCGAGGCTCGGCCGCAGCCCGAGAATTCATGAACCGGGTGAACGAACAAGTCAACCAAGGCCACTACCGCAGTATCACCCAGGGTGCCTGTGTGCGCGTGATCTTGCGCTTTGCCGGTTTGTTTGACACCGTGCTCAGCTTGAACACAGACTTCAACATGCGAATGGCGCTTCCCGAAGCGCTGCAGTACGCTGCCCATGCAGTGGCCCTGAATGAGCACCGCTCGCTATTTCCGCTGGAATCGATCGAGAGCAGTTTTCGCAATCCGGGCTTTGACAGCAACCGTATCGAACGAGGCTTCATTGGCGGCCACTCAGATATTGGTGGCGGCTACGTTCCTGTGGACGGCGGAGATCTGTCGGATGTCGCGCTGACCTGGATGGTGGCGCAGGCGAAAGCGCAAGGAATAAAGATGTTCGAGCTCGCTTCAGCACAAAAAACCGTGACCAGCCCCATCGTTCACGACGAACGCCGGGCGCTGCAATGGCGTGGACTGGGCCAGATGCTGCCAACGGAAAACATAGCCGACCGGCAAGTGCGCTATGGCATGGCCAGTGACGCACCGCTGATCCCTGCCCGCCAGCGCAGTGCACCTATTGAAGGCATGCGGCACGATCAGACTCTAACGATGCTTAGGTCTCGCGATCTGGACTTTGGCGACACGTTGAACATCAAAGTGGCAGACGTGGACATGGTGGCCTACCGGCGTTGGCTGGATGCAAACTACGGGGTGGAACTGCAATGAGCCAAAATTTCAAATTCAGAAAACCGTTGCTGCGTGCGTTGGTGCTGGGCGTGGGCGTATTCTGTAGCGCTGCGTGCGGACAACAGCGGTACCTAGTGGCTTTCAGTTTCTGGAACGCCACCAATGTGGACTATGCCGAAGCCTTTGTGCACAGCTTGGATGGTGCTCTCCTTTACGAGACAGTTGGTTTTGTGCCCGCATCGAGAAACATAGACGGTTGGGTAATGGGTGGTATGGATAACAGCCTTGACACCTTCCCCGAGGAAGTCCTCCTCAGTTGGCGCTTGCCGTCGCCGCAGGAAACGGCAGCGCAGCGATGTGCGCGTCGCATGGAATTTGACTGCGAAAAGCTGGGCAGCCCTGAGCGCGTCAACTACCGAGATGGACAACTCTTTGGGCCCTATAAAGTGAACCTACGCGCGCGCCTACCTGAGGACATGTGGCGATTGCTCAACCGCCGAGGTTTCTACAACATCTTGAGCTTTGGCTTCAGCGTGGGAGTCGAGCCGCCATTGGTTCGGTGGATGCTAGAAGGTAAGCCTCCTAATGCAAAGATCGATGATCCTGGTGTGGGCGTCATTGGTTATGGTGGTGACTGGAGCTACGCCAAGCCGTTGGGATGGAGCCGTCCAACCCAACCAATCTTCACACCTTAGCTGTGGCTTGCGCCGCTGTGCTGATTGTTACCTAAAAGAAAAATACTTCAATGATTCGATCTGCATTGATGCTGTTTGCGCTTCGCCCATTGCCGTTGTCGCATTTTGAGTTTACATCGTTCGCCACTACAACAGCAGCCAGCGCTTCGTGGTGGGCCAGCTGGGCATGGGCTGGCGTTTGTCTTACGAGACCGATTTGTATGTGGTGGGCCAGACGGTGCAGATACTGCAGGCCGACGGCGCTCGCCTGATCTTCAACATCGACCCGCGCAACCCCACGCTGTGCGCCGGTGCCAACCCCGCCCAGGGCTGGGTGCAGATCCTCAGCCCGGCTCCTGGCGGTGCGCGCAACCCGGTCTCTTACATCTGGCACTGGAGCCACGGCGAACACGCCGGGCGCCAGCTGCGCTTTGACCCACGCGGCAAACTGGTGCAGATCGCTTCTGCCAGCGGCGCGGTGCTCTCCATCACCCGTGGCCCCAAGGGCGAGTTGCTCAGCGTGACCGACCCCCAGGGCCGCAGCCTGCGCTTTAACCACGGTGGCCCAGGCCGCGTGCGAGAGGCTGAGCAGGCGGCGCAGCAAGCGCAACGCGCGCAAGCAACACAAAGCGGCAATCTGGTGGGCCACGCCAGCGGCCTGGCCGTCTTCACCGGCGTGCAGAGCATCGACACCCCGCTGGGCCGCTTCACCTACACCCACGGGGTGCCGGCTTCTGTTTCCTCTTCTGCTTCCTCCGCCACGGCCCAAGCCCTGGCCCGTGCCCAGGCGGCCAACCTCACCCAGGTGAGCCTGCCCACCC
>JAABRC010000425.1 GCA_011391115.1 Candidatus Egaibacter danicus
TGCATCAACAAACCCTGTGGGCCGGCACCGCGCCTCGCAGTGCCACCTCGACCCCCCGGTTGGCCAACGCATCTGCGCGCTCGTTCCCGGGGTCACCGGCATGCCCCTTGACCCAACGCCAGTCAATCCGGTGCCCACTTTGCGCAACCAATTGGTCAAGCTGCTGCCACAGGTCGACATTCTTGACTGGCTGCTTGGCGGCGGTCTTCCAGCCTTTCGCTTTCCAGCCCGCTAACCATTCAGTGATGCCTTTGAGAACATACTGGCTGTCCAGATGCAGGGTCACAGCGCAGGGCCGCTTGAGCGCCTGCAATGCTTGAATCACAGCCATCATTTCCATGCGGTTATTGGTAGTGCCCATTTCCCCGCCAAAAAGTTCTTTTTCGGAACCATCGGGTGAGCGCAGCAAGGCTCCCCAGCCACCAGGGCCTGGATTGCCTTTACACGCGCCATCCGTGTAGATCACAACTTCGTTCAAACGTTTGTCTCCATTGCAGATAAATCAATTGTCATGCGCGCGATTGGCCACCGACACCGACTTACCGGCGCTCGCCGGGACCGTTTTCCATGCCGGGCCCATCAGGCGCACTCCGCGAACCCGCTTGACGGCAACCAAAAAATACGCTGCGCCAAATATGGGCCACCAGCGTGCACCCGCTTTATCCATCCACTCCATCCGCTGGAGCCACTTATCACTGGCCACTCCAGGACGGTAGCACCCAAAGTCACCCACTTCGACTTCAAACCCCAGCAGGCGCAGCCAGTCACGCAGCCGCCAGTAGCCAATGAACTCGCCACCATCGGGCAAGAACAGTTTGCCAAAGCCGAGCCTGCGGTAGAGATGACCCCGCTTTTGCGCAAAGCCCCAAAGACTCGCGGGGTTGAGTCCGCAAATGACTACCCGCCCCTCCGGCACCAACACGCGCTCTACCTCGCGCAATGCGGCATGGGGGTCCGTACTGAACTCCAGGGTGTGCGGCAATAGCACCAGGTCCAGACTGCTGGCCGGAAACGGCAACGCCGAAAAATCGCAAAGGAATGTGGCCTGTTTGACGGGGCCCAGCGCAACATCGGGCAATTGTTCACTGGCCAGCCATTGGTGGGGCATGCGGTTGGCCCGCAAACCATCCAGTTCCGGAACACCCAGCTGTAGGGCATGGTATCCAAAGATGTCGACGACGGCGGCATCCACGCGCAAGCGCTCCCACTCCAGCAGGTAACGCCCTGCAGGAGTCTGGAACCAGTCATGCATACCTATAATTTGTTTGCTCATGAAGTTAATACCGCTACCCGCATTTGACGACAACTACATCTGGATGCTCCACGATGGGCACAGGGCGTTGGTAGTAGACCCAGGTGACGCTCAGCCGGTTCTTCAGGCTTTGCAACACGAGGGGGTGCAACTGCAGGGCATTTTAGTCACGCACCACCATGGCGACCACACCGGAGGGGTTGATACGCTGCGCGAGGCCACCGGTGCATCCGTATTTGGCCCCGCCCATGAGCCCATGCCCGAGCCCATTCAACGGCTGCGTGGCGGAGATACCGCTGAGCTATTGGGTTTGAAATTCCAGGTGTTGGATGTGCCGGGTCACACGGCGGGCCATATTGCCTTTTTTTCTGAAATCGAGGGTGAAGCACCGGTCCTTTTTTGCGGCGACACCCTGTTTAGCGGCGGCTGTGGCCGGCTATTTGAAGGAACCGCGCAGCAAATGCTGGCGTCTCTGTCCGCTCTGGCTGCCTTGCCAGGCCCAACTCGCGTATGCTGTGCCCACGAATACACCCTGAGCAACCTGAAGTTTGCCCTGGAGGTGGAACCCGACAACCCTCGCCTCGTGGCGTACTACGCCGACAGCCAAGCCCTGCGCATGCAAAATCAACCCACACTGCCTTCCAGCATAGCGACGGAACGCCAGATCAACCCGTTCCTGCGCAGTGACCAGCCGACCATCGTCGCATCGGCCGCTCGGTTTGACGCGGCTGGCCTGGCGCTCAACGGAGCGTTTGCCACGCTGCGTCAATGGAAAAACCAATACCGATGAATGTCATCAAACTCTGCTCCCTCTGTGTCCTCGTATTGCTGACTGCATGCACCACGACTCAACCCATTAGCGGCGATGCCCCGGTTGGTGACGGGACGGGAATCACCCTGAAACCCAGCCACGAAATGGGAACGCGGGCACAGTCTGCGAGCCGTCCCGATACGATCAGCGCGTCTGGCGGTCATCCACCACTTACCCCCATCAACGCGCAACTCACTTCGTCCCGAACCGTGGCGCCGATGGCCGCACCGGTTGACCTGTGGGACCGCATTCGCCGGGGCTATGCCATGCCAGACCTGGATAGCGACCTGGTGCGCGACCGTGAACAGTGGTATGCCACCCGCCCCGACTACATCTTTCGCATGACCGAGCGGTCCAAAAAGTATCTTTTTCATGTCGTTGAAGAGCTGGAACTGCGCAACATGCCCACTGAATTGGCGCTGCTGCCTTTCATCGAAAGCGCCTTCAATCCCCAAGCCGTATCGAGTGCCAAGGCCGCCGGTATGTGGCAATTCATGCCCGCCACCGGCAAATACTTTGAACTTAAACAGAATGCCTTCCGGGATGACCGGCGCGATGTGCTGGCCTCCACCCGCGCGGCGCTGGACTATTTGCAAAAGCTCCACGGCATGTTTGGCGACTGGCACCTTGCGCTCGCAGCCTACAACTGGGGCGAGGGAAGCGTGGGCCGCGCCATTGCAAAGAACCAGCGCGCGGGGCTTCCCCAGGGCTATCCCGACCTGAACATGCCGATGGAAACACGGCTGTATGTGCCCAAGTTGCAAGCCGTCAAGAACATCGTTGGCCGCCCGGAGTTGTTCAACTCCAAACTGCCCGTGATCGAAAACCACCCCTACTTCCAGTCGGTCACCATCCGCCGCGACATCGACGTGGTGCTGGCAGCACGCCTGGCT
>JAABRC010000426.1 GCA_011391115.1 Candidatus Egaibacter danicus
AGGCCTTTCCGGTTCTTTGGCTCCATCGGTGCGGTGCTTTTTGGTTTCGGCTTTCTCATCGGTTTGCGCTTTGTCTACAAATGGCTGACCAATGAGTACGGCTATGAAGGGCATATTCAGTCGCTGATCTTGGCCAGCTCACTGATGATCATCGGCTTTCACACCATACTGGTCGCCTTCGTGGCAGATCTGCAGGCGGCCAATCGCAAGCTGCTGGAAGAGATCCGTACCCTCTCGCTGGAAGCACGCGACCGCTCCAGTGCGAACAAAGTCTGATCGACGTACACGCTTCGCCATGAATTCGGCTCCCTTGATGGCGGGTGTCACTGGCGCCAATGGCTTCGTCGGCAAAGGTGTATGCGCTGGCCTCAGGTTCCGCGGGCACCAGGTTCGTTGCCTGGTGAGGCAGGCAAAGGACACACGACCGGATGACGCCGTGGTTGGCGACATTGGTCCTGAGACCAACTGGGACCAGGCGCTCGAGGGTCTGGACGTGGTGGTTCACTGCGCGGCCCACGTGCATCAGACGGGAACGGCTGCCGACACCAGCGCCCGGAGCTACCAACGTGTCAACGTGGCTGGTACAGAACATCTGGCACTCAGCGCTCATCGCCTGGGCGTCCGACGCCTGGTGTTCATCAGTTCGATCAAGGTGCTGGGCGAGCAGACATTCCCCGGACACGCGTTTCGTCATGACACTGTCCCGCATCCGGAAGACCCTTATGGCGCATCCAAATGGGAGGCTGAGCAGGCATTGCACCGCATTGCTGCCGAATCAGGACTGGAGATCGTGGTGATCCGCCCCCCTTTGGTTTACGGTCCCGGTGTGGGTGCAAACTTTGCCGCGCTGGTGAGGTTGGTGGCCAAGGGGTGGCCCCTGCCCCTGGGCGCGATTGTCAATCAGCGCTCCTTGGTCGGCCTGGGCAACCTGGTTGATCTGATCAGTCACTGCGCCGTGCACACGAACGTGTCGGGTAAGACGTTCCTGGTTTCGGATGGAGATGACCTGTCAACGCCCGACCTGATTCGCCGGATCGCCGCTGCCATGGGGCGGCAGCCGTCTATTTGGCCGCTGCCAACAGCGCTTTTGAAACTGGCTGGTGCGCTGAGTGGACGCGATGCGCAGATTTCGCGCCTCATGGGCTCGCTACAGGTTGATATTTCCGAAACCTGCCACAGCCTGCAATGGACTCCGCCCGTCACCATCGAACAGGAACTGACGCGCACGGTGGCCAGCGTGTTAAACGCAGGAACAGTCCCAGATGAAGCGGTTGTTTGATATCAGCCTGGCTTTGCTGCTATCGGTTCTCCTGTGTGTACCGATCGCCCTCATTGCACTGGTGATCCGCCGCACATCCGCTGGACCAGCCATCCACTGGAGCAATCGGGTGGGACGGAACAACACCATCTTCAGGATGCCAAAGTTTCGTTCCATGCGAACGGACACCCCCGCCGTGGCCACGCACCTGCTGGAAGGGCCGGATCAGTATGTGACACCTGTGGGTCGCTACCTGCGCAAGAGCAGCCTGGATGAACTACCGCAACTCTGGAGTATTCTGATAGGCGACATGAGCTTTGTCGGCCCCCGGCCTGCCCTGTTCAATCAGGATGACCTGATCGCACTGCGAACCGAAAAAGGCGTGCATGTGCTGGTGCCCGGACTGACCGGATGGGCCCAAGTCAATGGAAGGGATGAACTGCCCATCCCCCAGAAAGTAGAATTCGACGCAGAGTACCTGCAACGCCGTTCTTTCTGGTTCGACACCCGGATCATGGCGCTGACCGCGTGGCGCGTCCTGCGTCGCTCGGGCGTCGCTCATTGATTGCGTACCTTGGAGCTTGTTTGATGCTCAATCGCCTTGCAATGCCCATTCTGGGCATGCCTCGTGCTGCCAAGCGCCTTGTTGTGCTGGGAGTGGACGCGTCACTGTGCGTGCTGACGGTCTGGCTGGCGTATTACCTGCGGCTGGGCGAATGGGTCACGTTCTTCGATGACTCGTTCTGGCAGCCCTGGCGCGCAGCCTTGGCGTCACTGGCCTTTGCCTTGCCACTGTTCATCGTGCACGGCCTTTACAGGGCTATCTTCCGTTATTCCGGCCTGGCCGCACTGCTGACCGTCTGCAAGGTGGTGGCCATCTATGGCATTTTGTATGCCACCGTGTTCACGGCCATCGGCGTTGCTGGAGTTCCGCGGACAATCGGCCTGATCCAGCCCATCCTTCTGCTGATGTTTGTGGGTGCCTCCCGGCTGCTTGCGCGTTTTTGGCTGGGTGGCCTTTACCAGAGCCAGATCCAGATGGCCAGCCTGCCCAAGGTGCTTGTCTATGGCGCCGGCAATGCGGGCAGGCAACTGGCCGCTGCCATGGCCAACAGCCATGAGATGCGCGTTGTTGGCTTCCTGGATGATGACGACCGCCTGCACGGCCACGTACTCAACGGCCAGCCCATTTACAGCCCCGACGATCTGGAAGATCTGGTGCTCACCATCGGCGTCAATACGGTGCTGCTGGCCATTCCGTCTGTGAGCCGCCAACGACGCAATGTGATCATCGGTCGCATACAGGCGGCGCACGTACAGGTGCGCACCCTGCCCAGTGTCAGTGAGATTGCCCAGGGGCGCGTCAGCTTGTCCGACTTGCGTGAGCTGGACATTGACGACCTGCTCGGCCGCGAGCCGGTGGCCCCCAACCACATCCTGCTTGGCAAGAACATCACAGGCAAGGTCGTTCTGGTCACAGGCGCCGGTGGATCGATCGGTGGCGAGCTTTGCCGCCAGATCCTGGCGCTCAAGCCGGCGCGCCTGATCCTGCTGGAACTCAGCGAATACGCCCTCTACACAATCCTGGAGGAACTGGAGTGTCGGTTGGATGGCACGCCCACGGAACTGGTCGCCCTGCTGGCATCTGTGCGAGATTCGGCACGCATGCACGAAATATTGCAGCAATGGCGACCAG
>JAABRC010000427.1 GCA_011391115.1 Candidatus Egaibacter danicus
GCGACGGCGTGATCCCCTCCAACGAGGGCCGCGGCTACGTGCAGCGCCGCATCGTGCGCCGCGCCATCCGGCACGGTTACAAGCTGGGCCAGAAGACCCCGTTCTTCCACAAGCTGGTGAAAGACCTGGTGCAGGTGATGGGCGCGGCCTATCCGAACCTGGCCTCGCAGGAAGCCCGCATCACCGAGGTGCTGCGGGTCGAGGAAGAGCGGTTCTTCGAGACGCTGGCGACCGGCATGCAGATTCTGGACGAGGCCCTGGCGGGGGGGGCGAAAGTGCTGCCCGGCGAGGTGGCCTTCAAGCTGCACGACACCTACGGCTTTCCGCTGGACCTCTCGGCCGATGTATGCCGCGAAAACGGTGTCGATGTGGATGGCGCCGGCTTTGCCGCGGCCATGGAGCAGCAAAAAGCCAAGGGCCGTGCCGCCGGCAAGTTCAGGATGGACAAGGCGCTGGAGTACAGCGGCGCGGGCAACACCTTCACCGGCTACGAGCACCTGGAAGAGGGCGCCGCCAAGATCGTCGCGCTCTATGCCGATGGTGTCAGCGTGGCCGAGTTGAAGGCCGGTCACAACGGCGTCGTGGTGCTCGACGTCACCCCGTTCTATGCCGAGAGCGGCGGCCAGGTCGGCGACGAAGGCGAAATCATCAGTGGCTCGGCTCGATTCGCCGTGGGTGACACGCAGAAGATCAAGTCCGACGTGTTCGGCCATCACGGCACCTTGACCGAAGGCACGCTGAACGTCGGCGACCACGTCTCGGCGCGCGTCAACACCATGGTGCGCGCCGCCACCGTGCGCAACCACTCGGTCACCCACCTGATGCACAAGGCCTTGCGCGAAGTGCTGGGCGACCATGTGCAGCAGAAGGGCAGTCTGGTCAACGCCGAGCGCACGCGCTTCGACTTTGCGCACAACGCGCCAGTCACCGACGCCCAGATTCGCGAGATCGAACTGCGGGTCAACGCGGAAATCGTGACCAACACGCCCGCCCAGGCGCGCGTGATGGACATCGAATCGGCGCAGAAGACCGGCGCCATGATGTTGTTTGGCGAGAAATACGGCGAGACGGTTCGCGTGCTGGACATCGGAACCAGCCGTGAACTCTGCGGCGGCACCCACGTTCAGCGCACCGGAGACATCGGTTTTTTCACCATCATTGCCGAGGGTGGCGTGGCGGCTGGCGTGCGACGCATCGAGGCGGTGACCGGCCTGAACGCCCTGGCTTACGTGCAGGGCATGGAAACCACGCTGGGCGGCGTCGCCGGCACCTTGCGCGTGACGCCGGGCGAGGTGCCGGCGCGCATCAGCGCCATGCTGGAGCAGGCCAGAGAGCTGGAGAAGGAGCTGATGGCCCTCAAGGGCAAGCTGGCCTCAAGCCAGGGCGATGAACTGGTGAACCGGGCCGTGGACGTCAACGGCATCAAGGTGCTGGCCGCACGGCTCGAAGGCGCCGATGCCAAGGCCCTGCGCGAGACCCTGGACAAGCTCAAGGACAAGCTCAAGACGGCCGTCATCGTGCTGGCCGCGGTGGACGGCGACAAGGTGCAACTGGCCGCGGGCGTGACGGCGGACAGCACCGCCAAGGTCAAGGCGGGGGAACTGGTCAACTTCGTGGCCCAGCAGGTTGGGGGCAAGGGCGGCGGCAAGGCGGACATGGCCATGGCCGGCGGCACGGACGCCAGCAAACTGGCCGCGGCGCTGGCTTCGGTGTCGGCCTGGGTGGCCGAGCGAGTCTGAGAGGCGGCCCACGAACGCATCCCGTGGCCGGGGCGGCCCGCATACGGGGTGGGCGGGGCGATCGCTTGCTGGACATTGCAGACCATCGGAGGTCTGCAAACTTATGGAGCGGGTGAAGGGAATCGAACCCTCGTATGAAGCTTGGGAAGCTGCCGTTCTACCATTGAACTACACCCGCAAATTTTGGCTCGTCAAGCGGTGACGAATTTTTTCCAAAACTGATTGCAGGCGTAAGTATAAGTGCGATGCAGCAAGAGCGACGCTTCTCGGGGGAAGCGGGCTGGCTTCGCCAAAACCGGCTGGATTTGCAACCCAATGGAGTGCGCAACTGCCTCGGCGCGGCGGGCGCGCTGACCAAGCGCCACCACCATCATGCGCCAGGGCGGCCTTGATGGTGTGGAAGGGCGCGGGTCTCATAACGTGCTTCGATTCGGTCATTCCGTGGCTGGTTGCGGTCTCTGTGCAGCGCATCAGATTGGGCCACCTGCCGCAAGACTACCGGCCCGGGGGCAGTTGAGAAGATGAAATGACCTTCGTCAGCCACCAAAAAGTTCGGCATGCGTGCCTGAGCGCACGAAGTTGATGCAGTCGGCATCAAGCTGGTAGATCAGCAGAAAGTCGCCTCCGATGTGGCACTCACGGTGGTCTGACCATTCCCCTTTCAGACTGTGATCAAGCCATTCAGGGCCAAGGGGTGCGTCATTGGCAATGAGCAACATCATCGCAATCTTGAGACGCACCATGTCGTATCGCCCAGCGTGCGACAGGCGTTGCCAATCCTTCAGAAACGCTCGCGAGTAGTCGGCGACCCGTGGCAACACCGCGCGTTTACTGGCCGCTGCTTTTTTCAAGATCAGCAAACAATTCGTCAGCGCAAGCAAAACGGGTGCGACGGTTTGCCATCATCGCGCGAGACTCTTCCATCGCGGCACGGGTCTCGTCGTTTGGTACCTTGAGTTCGAGGGGAAACGCCTGGTCGATCACCACGCGGCGCAGAAACAGGCGCACCGCATCCGACACAGACAGGCCCATTGCCGTCAATGCCTCGGTGGCTTGCTCCTTGACGTCATCATCGACACGTACGTGGAGCATTGAAGTCTGTGCTGCCATTGCGGTACCTTCTGAATTGATGGGTATTATGTGTCTCAAATGAGATTTGATCAAGCAGGCCGGAGTGACTTTTCCGATCCAGGTACGGACTATCGGGCAG
>JAABRC010000428.1 GCA_011391115.1 Candidatus Egaibacter danicus
CGGTACTTGCGTGGTAAGTTTGGTGAGCTCACAGACTTTGGCAATTCAAGCCGACTTGGCGACCAGTTCGAAGTGTTCCACCACCGGGGGGGTGGCAAAAAACGGTCCGACGATGGCGCGCCACTGGGCAAATGCCGGGGAGCCCCTGAAGCCGACGGTGTGATCCTCCAGCGTGGTCCAGAAAATTTGCAGGATGTAGCGCTGTGGGTTTTCCAGGCAACGGTTGACCTTGAAACCTTCAAACCCCTTGGCTTGGGAAATGACCGTGTTCAGGCCGCGTTGAACAGCTTCTTCAAAGGCCGCATTTTGCTCAGGCAGGATGGAAAAGTCAGCAAGTTCAAGGATCATGAAAGTCTCCGGGCGGGTTGGTTTGACGACTGTAAACGCCGAGTCTAGCCTTTTCGCCACCCGCGACCAGCCAGATTTGAATGCGCATGAGGTATGCTGGGGTGATGAACCACACCACATTTATTCCTGGCAAAGATGCCGCCCTTGAATCCACCATTGGTACCCTGCAAGGCCGGCTGCAGAGTCTCGGTTTCCATATTGAAGAGTGCAGTTGGCTGAATCCGGTGGATGGCATCTGGTCGGTGCATATTCGCGATCGTGATTGCCCGCTGCTCTTTGCCAACGGCAAGGGCGCCAGTCGACTGGCTTGCCTGGCCAGTGCGTTGGGCGAATTTTTCGAGCGCCTGTCGACGCATTATTTCTGGACGCATTTTTATCTTGGGCCAGAGGTGGTCGAGCGTGATTTTGTGCATTTCCCACAGGAGCGCTGGTTTGCCGTGCCCGCGGACGATCAGTGGCCGGCGGACCTGTTGACGCCTGAACTGCACAAGCTCTACAACCCGCAGGCTTCGATTGATGCCAGCAGCCTGGTAGATTTCAACTCGGGCGCTGCCGAGCGCGGTATTTGCGCCCTGCCTTATGTGCGTCAGCGTGATGGCCAGACGGTCTATTTCCCGGTCAACATCATCGGCAACCTGTACGTCAGCAATGGCATGTCGGCCGGCAACACGCAAATGGAGGCCCGCACCCAGGCGCTGTCCGAGATTTTCGAGCGTGCGATCAAGGCCCGCATCATCAGCCAGGGCCTGTGTTTACCGGATGTGCCCGAGGCCGTGATTGCGCGCTATCCGCGAATTGCCCATGGCATTGCCGCCTTGCGCGAAGCAGGGTTTGGCGTGTTGGTGAAGGACGCCTCACTCGGTGGCCAGTACCCGGTGATGAATGTCACGCTGCTGAACCCGATGGACCAGGGTTGTTTTGCCAGCTTTGGCGCCCACCCGCGCTTTGAAGTCGCGCTCGAGCGCGCCTTGACCGAGTTGCTGCAGGGCAGGGCGCTGGATGCGCTGTCAGGTTTCCCGGCACCGGGTTTTGACCTGGAAGAAACCGCCAGTTCGACCAATATCGAGATCCATTTCGTCGATTCGAGCGGGGTCATTCACTGGAAATTCCTGGGCGACGTGCCTGATTTTGAGTTTGTCGACTGGAATTTCAGCAGCACCACGGCCGAAGACTACGCCTGGGCACTGGCGCGCCTGCACCACGACGGCCACGAGGTTTACATTGCCGACTTTGTTCAGCTTGGGGTTTATGCCTGCCGTATCCTGGTCCCTGGTTTGTCAGAGATCTACCCGATCGATGACCTGGAGTTCGAGAACAACAGCATTGCCAACAAATTCCGCGAAGCCGTGTTGAATCTGCCTGATCTGGACGACGGGGAGTGTGCCGATCTGCTGGAAACCCTGAACGAATCCAACCTGGCGGACCATCGCCCCGTGCCTGGCCTGATTGGCCTGGCGGCCGATGCCGGCTCGTTCTGGAGCGACTTGCGCCTGGGCGAACTGAAAACCCTGCTGGCACTGGCGGTCGGCGACGAGGCTGCCACGCTCGAAGGCTGCGAATGGATTTTGAACTTTGACCAGATCAACCCGCAGCGCAAACGGGTTTACGCGTGTATCCAGAATCTGATCAATCTGGCCGACATGGGCGACAGCGGACCCTACCTTGACACCCTGGCGTTGCTTTACGGTGCCGGCCCTCTGGCGCAAGCGCACGCGCTCATCATGCAGGAAGACCGCTTCATGGGACTGGGTGCACCCGGCCTGGCACTGGACGGCTGCGAGATACACCACAAACTGCTGGCCGCCTACGACAAGATTCATGCCGCGGTTTGAAGGCATCAATGCCAACCGCCGGATTGCCGCGCTACGCTCGCAATGGCGGGGCAGAGACGTTGAGTCATGGCCAAAATCTTGTCATTGCGAGGAGCGCAGCGACGCGGCAATCCATGTGGCTGATTCCTGATTGGCCGGCGCCTGTTGGTGTTCACGCGGTGTGCACCACTCGCGCGAGCGGGGTGTCTGCCTCACCCTATGACCGCTTCAATCTCGGCGACCATGTGGGTGATGACCGCGCCAATGTCGCCGCCAACCGGGCCATCTTTGAGCAGACCATCGGCGCACACCCGGTTTTTTTGACCCAGATCCACGGCACTCAGGTGGTGACACTGGATGCCTCGACCCCGGACGGAACGACCGCCGACGCATCCTCTACCAGCCAGCCTGGCCTGGCCTGCACGGTGATGGTGGCTGACTGCCTGCCAGTGCTGTTCACCAACACGCAGGGGCAGGCTGTGGCCGCCGCCCACGCCGGCTGGCGCGGTCTCGCCGGGCAGGGCGGCGCGGGGATTCTTGAGGCAACGCACCAGCGTTTTCTTGCCTTGACGCAGGCGGGACAAGCCCGGCAAGCTGCTGAAACGATGATCTGGCTCGGGCCATGCATTGGTCCGCAGGCCTTTGAAGTGGGTGATGAGGTGCGCGCGGCTTTCATCACATGGGATGTCGAGACGGCAGATTGCTTTGAACCCCTGACACCGGGCAAATGGCTGGCTGACCTGGCCGGTCTGGCGCGTCTGCGGCTGCGTGCCCTGGGCATCAGCC
>JAABRC010000429.1 GCA_011391115.1 Candidatus Egaibacter danicus
GTGCATTTGAGCGACGAAAACAGCGGCAAAAAGACCAGCCCGGAGAACAAGCAATGCATGCTCGAAGCCCGGCTTGAAGGGCACCAACCGCTGGCCGTGAAACACCACGCCGCCAGCCTGAACCAGGCTCTCGACGGCGCCGCTGAAAAGCTGGTGCGCCTGATCGACAACACCCTGGGCCGCACCGCGCGCGTTTGATTGTTAAAACCGCGGCTCGCTCGAAAACACCATCGTTTGCAGGCTCACCGGGTGCACCAGTTCGAGCCGCGTGGCGTGCAATAACATGCGCTCGGCTTTTCCCGGGCTGGTTGGCGTGCCATACAGGGCGTCACCCAGGATCGGATGCTGGAGGGCCTGCAAATGCACCCGCAATTGGTGCGATCGGCCGGTCACAGGTTCCAGTTCGAGGCGTGTGGTTTGCTCCGCCAGTTGGTGGCTGAGCACACGCCAGCGGGTGCTGCTGGATTTGCCTTGCGGATCGATGATACGCCTGGGCCGGTTGGGCCAGTCCAGCAGAATGGGCAAATCAATCGTTGCCCAGCCGGTGGTGGCTGGTTCCAAGAAACCAGCCACCACCGCCTCGTAGCGCTTGAGCACCTGGCGCCTGGCAAAGGCCTCGTTCAAGGCGCGCTGCGCGGTGGCGCCCAGTGCCATCACCAGCAAGCCCGAGGTGGCCATGTCGAGCCGGTGTACCACCCGCGCATCGGGGTAGCGTTGCTGTACCCGGCTGCTCAGACAGTCCTGCTTGTCTTCCCCCTTGCCTGGAACGCACAGCAGGCCGGCCGGCTTTTCCAGCACCAGCAGGGTTTCGTCCGCATGGAGGACCGTTATTTCAAGCAATGCTGTACAGAATGAAGTCTCGGTCAGACCTGATGCAAGGTCGAGACCGATGGACAAGCATTTATTTCGGGGCGTTTTTCAGCTTGCCGCGCACCGGCACCACCGTGGTGACGGTAGGACGCACGGCGTCGGGAGACACCGGCTTGGGTGGCGAGGTGTCTTTTTTGGGCTTCTTGACCATCTTGTTATTGCCCTGTTGACCTTTTGCCATGATGTGCTCCTGAGTGAGTGTTGAAGTGTTGGATATGCCGGGGCCGCCCCATTATCGGTCGGCCCGGCGCTGACGCGGGCGGCTGACCTCAGATTCGGTCGGGCAATTGGCCTGCAATCAGGCAAGGATCAAGGCGGTGATGTCCGCCAGGCGCGTGCCGATGACTGTGGCTGTGAAATGGACTTTGAACCGATGTCGCTGTGGCACGGAAATCTCCTTGAAACAGTCAGCCAGAAGGCCTTGCGCGCTCACACCTGCCAGCGCCTGGGTTGCCCGTCCGCTGTTGCGGTCCGGTTCTGACGGCCAGCCGCCAGCCTGTCGAGCAGTTCATTCATGACGCGATTGATGGCGGTGAACCGGTTATCGTCAGCAAGCATTTCCTGCGGCGTCTGGATGTAGCGGCCCTGGACGAGTTCGCGGGCCCCGTGAGCGATCAGCTGTTGTGCGCTGGCCAGGGTTGTTTCCAGGTGAAACTGCAAGCCAACCACCCGCTCGTCGTAGATGAAGGCCTGGTTCGCGCAACCAGCGCTGCAAGCGGCATGCACCGCGCCGCTCGGAATGTCGAAGGTGTCGCCATGCCAGTGGAACACATCGATTTGTTGCGGGAAGGTTTCAAACAGACCGTCGCCACAGGCAACCTCCGTCTTTTCGACCGGAAACCAGCCAATCTCCTTGTCGGCGTTGGCGTAGACCCTTGCGCCAAGCACATCGGCAACCAGTTGCGCGCCAAGGCAGATGCCGAGCACGCGCTGGCCGGTGGTGATGGCCCGCTCGATGAAGCGCTTCTCATTCGCCAGCCACGGGTACTCGGTCTCTTCGTAAATGTTCATGGGGCCGCCCATCACCACCAGCAAATCCACCGCATGGATGTCTGGCAGGGGATCGTCACAGTAAAGACGCGTTGCGCCGAGGTTGTGGCCGCCGCGCCGAACCCATTGCTCGATGCTTCCGAGCCCTTCGAAGGGCACATGCTGCAGGTAATGTATGTTCATCGTAGTTCTCCTGGTCCAGTCGCGCCGGCGCGCTCAAGCATCGGCTTCTGATGGCTCCGACGGCCAGTAGTAGCTGTCGGGCAAGGTGCGCGCGCCAAAAATGGCCTGCCCGACACGTACCACGCTCGCACCTTCTTCGATGGCGATTTCGAAGTCGCCTGACATACCCATCGAAAGCTCGTCCAGGCTGATGCCGGCGGGCGAACTCTGGTGCAGTTGGTCACTCAAATTGCGCAGGCGCATAAAGCACTGGCGCACCCGCTCGGTGTCGGACGAGAACAACGCCAGCGTCATCAGCCCGCGCACGCGCAGTGCCGAAAACGCGGGCAGCGCCCGAACAAATGTCAGTACGTCCTCGGGAGCCAGGCCGTACTTGCTGGTTTCGCCGGAGGTGTTGACCTGCACGAACACATCCAGCGCGCGGCTCTCGGCCTGCAGATGGCGATCCAGCGCTGCGGCCACGCGCAGGCTGTCGAGCGCCTGGAATTCAGACGCAAACCGCGCCACCAACTTGGCCTTGTTGGTTTGCAGGTGGCCGATGACCGACCAGCGCAGATCACTCAGGTCGGTCATCGCCTCCCACTTGCGGTGCGCCTCCTGCACCTTGTTCTCGCCCAGCAGCCGACAGCCTGCCGCATAAGCCAGTCGGATCCGTGCCTCGTCGATGGTCTTGCTGACCGGCAGCAGGCGCACGCTGGCGGGCTCACGCCCGACGCGCAGGCAAGCGGCGTCGATGCGCGACTGTACCGCGGCCAGGTTACGCCGGAAATCCGTGACCGTGATTGCCTGGGGATAGCGGCCATGCTGATCATGGCGGGTTTGCGTTTCGGATCGGGCTTGCATCAGTTCGCCGCTTTCTTGCCAACTACTGGCTCGTGGTCAAACTGTATGGTCTC
>JAABRC010000430.1 GCA_011391115.1 Candidatus Egaibacter danicus
CTTCTTTCATGACCAACAGCTCGTCGCCGTCAACCTTGACGGTCTGGCCGCTGTATTTGCCGAACAGCACGCGGTCACCGATCTTCACGGTCAATGCGGCCAGTTCACCCTTGTCGTTGCGCTTGCCAGGACCTACGGCCAGCACTTCGCCTTGATCAGGCTTCTCGGCAGCACTGTCAGGAATGACGATGCCAGAGGCGGTTTTGGTTTCGTTTTCCACACGTTTGACGATCACACGATCGGCGAGAGGACGAAGTTTCATAGGAGCTCCTTGCGTTTTTGAAACAGGGTTGATAAATCAAAAACACCAACCCGTATAAGTTGGTGCTTATTAACTTAAGGTTTTGAATGCTGCTAGCACTCATTGCCATAGAGTGCTAATCATAATGGTTTTTGGCCAAGTTTCAAGGCCGGACCGGTAAAAAGGGAATTCCGGTCAGTCCGTGTTGAATCCAGAAAGGCGCTTCGGCGTGTTCCAGAGAATCTTCTCCCTGTCTGCCGGATCCATCGCTGTTGCACGTATTTTCAAAGAGTCGCTTCGATGGCCCGACGGAGTTCTGCTGTTACCTCCGGCATCACGCCGAACCATGCATGGAACGCTGGCCGCGCCTGATTGAGCAGCATGCCCAAGCCATTCACCGTCTGATTGCCGCGCTGCCTCGCCGCTGAGAGCAACGGTGTCTCCAGCGGGACGTAAATGGTGTCGGATACAAAAGCATGGCGAGGCATCCTATCGAGATTCAAGTCCAGCGGCGGGTTCCCGTGCATACCCTGATTTGTCGTGTTCACCAGCAGCGCGACATCAGCAAGAGCCTCGTGGCGCTCGCTCCAGGGCAAGGCCCTGATCGGCCCGCCGAACTCTTTTGCCAGTGCCTGCGCCTTGTCAAAGGTGCGGTTGATCAGTCTGATCTCCTTTGCGCCACGATCCGCCAGGCTCAGAACAACAGCCCGCGCCGCGCCCCCGGCTCCCAGTACCGTGATGGGCCCGGCGTCGGCCCGCCAGTCCGGCTTGGCTTCAATCAGGCTCTGGATGTAGCCAAAACCGTCGTTGTTGAACCCCTTCAAAGAGCCGTCGGGCTGGACCACGATGGTGTTGATGGCACCTATGCGTTTTGCATTGGCATCAACTTCGTCCATCAGCCGCATCGCTTCCACCTTGTGCGGAATGGTCACGTTGCAGCCCCGAAAGCCCAGAGCTGCCAGACCTGGCAGTGCAACCTCCAGCTTGCCGGGTGCCACCGCCAGCTGCACATAGGAGCCCGGCAAGCCGTGCAGCTGCAGCCAGTAGTTGTGCAGCTTGGGCGATCGTGAATGGGACACCGGCCAGCCCATGACGCCGGCCAGTCCGAAGGGGTGCTGACTCATCTTTGCCCAGCCCTTACTTGCGGTTGACGGGGGGCAGGATGGCACTGACAACCTGTTTCCCGTTTTCCACTTTGGTCATGTAGCTCTCGCGATCCAGGTCGCCATTGGCATCAAAGCTGACGTCCATCAGAATGCCAGGATGATCCTTGACGGCGAGCGAGATGCCTTTCATGGCCGCTGCAAAAGCTTTGGAATCGAATTTGCCGATCTTTTCTGTTACAGCTTTCACGATGTACATGCCGCTGTATCCCTTCAGGCCGTTGTGGTCGGATTTGGATTTGTATTCCGCCACGAATGAATCGCTGAATTTTTTGATCAGTGGCTGTGGCGCATCTGCGGTCAGGCCCACGTGCGCTACGGCACCGTTGGCTGCTTCACCCGCCAATTCGATGACTTTCTGGCTGGTCAGCACCGTTTCGCCAATGATGGGCTTGCTGTAACCCTGTTTGCGCAACTCGCGCAATGCGCGTGCTGATTCCTCTTCGTTGCTGTAAACAAAGACGGCATCGCTACCGGATTGCTTGGCTTTGATCACGGCGGAGCTGAAGTCAATTTGACCGGGTTCAGTCGAAATGGTGTTGGGTACCTTGATGCCGCGTGACTCCAGTTCCTTCTTGATCAAGTCCAGACCGCCTTTGCCGAAGTCGTTGTTCACATAGATGACATCGACTGACTTCGCCTTGACCGCGTCGCGAATGTAGTTGGCGATCTTCGGCATGGCAGTGGCCTGCGTGAATGAGGTGCGGAAGATGTAGGGATTGCCCTGCTGGGTGATGGATGCACCCTCACCACCCGTGAAGTTCGGGATTTCGGCACGTCGTGTCTCGGCCATGCTGACCATGATGGAGCCGGTGAAGACAGGTCCCATCACGACGTAAGCGTTTTCGTCCACAGCTTTTTGTGCGAGCGCTTTGGCTACGCCGGGCTGCGACTGGGTATCGTAGGAAACATAGTCGACCTTGCGGCCCAGAATGCCGCCAGCGGCATTGATTTCCTTGACAGCCAGTTTGATGCCATTGTCAAAGTTGGTACCGGAGGTGGCGCCGGTGCCGCTGAGCTCGACGAGACCGTTGATACGCACTGTCTGCGCCTGGGATGCGCCTGCCAGCAGCATCGCGCCCAATATGAGAGATTTTCCAAGTGTTTTCATGCTGTCTCCTTTTAGTTAAATTTCGGGTATGGCCCCCGACGGCCAGTCATTCGGAATGTTGTGTCCAGGGCAGGCAGGCCACACAGGCGTTGCCTTGATTGATCTACATCAAACCGGCTGCGCGGAGTCTATGTAGCGGGCTCACTTTGGTGAAGATGTCTTCAGTGCTGGCGCGATAACTCCTGGTTATCATCATTCCTCATGAAACTTCTTGCACTCAAGGTTCTGGTCGCTGCCATAGAAGAGGGGAGCCTGCGTGGCGCCGCCAGGCAGGTGGGCCTGTCCCAGCCAGCCATGACCAAGATTGTCCGCGAGCTGGAGGTGGAGCTGGGTGCAAGCATGCTGGTACGCACGACTCAAGGTGTCTTGCCAACTGCTCAGGGCAAGGTCCTCTATGAGCACGCTCTCAAAGTCACGCGGGA
>JAABRC010000043.1 GCA_011391115.1 Candidatus Egaibacter danicus
CGTCATCCCCGGCTTCATGGTGCAAGGTGGCGGCATGGAGCCCGGCATGAAGGAAAAGAAGGGGGATGCACCCATCACCAATGAAGCCAACAACGGTCTGAAGAACAACAACTACACCGTAGCCATGGCGCGCACCGGCGACCCACACTCGGCAACGGCCCAGTTTTTCATCAACGTCGCTGACAACAGCTTCCTGAACCACACTGCTCCGTCCGCACAGGGCTGGGGCTATGCGGTATTTGGCAAGGTGATCAGCGGCACCGACGTGGTGGACAAAATCAAGGCCGTCAAAACCGGTCGCAAGGGCTACCACGATGACGTGCCCAATGAAGATGTGGTGATCGAAAAGGCGGTTGCGCTTTAAGGCAACCGTTTTCGGTGCCGATGACCACTGCTCAAACCTGGCCGGTGCTGCATGCGCCTGACCACTGGCAGGCAGTGGATTTCATATCCGATCTGCACTTGCAACCCGGTGAGCCGGGCACTTTTGAGGCATGGCAACGCTACATGGCTGGTACGCCTGCCAATGCCGTCTTCATTCTGGGTGACCTGTTTGAGGTGTGGGTGGGCGATGATGTTGTGATGAACCGGGCAGCGGCCGATGACCCATCCCGCAGCTTCGAATCGCGCTGTGTGGAGGTCATCCAGTCGACCAGCCAGCGGCTGGACGTTTTCATGATGCACGGCAACCGCGACTTCCTGATGGGCCCTGCCCTCATGACGCAATGCGGCGCACAACTGCTGGATGACCCGACCACGCTGGAATTTGCCAATCAGCGCTGGCTGCTGACCCATGGTGATGCGCTGTGCCTGAGCGACACCGCCTACATGCAGTTCAGGGCCCAGGTGCGCAGCAACGCGTGGCAGCAGGCCTTTCTGGCAAAACCGCTGGAAGAGCGCAGGACCATCGCACGCAATCTGCGTAGCCAGAGTGAGGCCCGCAAACGCGAGCATGCAAAAGAAGATTACGCCGACCTGGACGCAACCGCCGCCGCGGACTGGCTGACCTCAGCAACGGCGAAAACCATGATCCATGGCCACACCCACAAGCCGGCTGATCATGATCTGGGTACAGGCCTGCAACGCATCGTCCTCAGTGACTGGGACTTGCAAGCCCATCCACCCCGCGCCGAAGTACTTCGTCTGGGTACAGACCCGTCGGCCCCCATGCGCCGACTGCCGCTCATGGCGGCTATCGCTTGAGCAGCACCTTCAGGACGTTTTGCAGGCGCCGGGCCTGATCGCCGTCAAACCCGCCGGCCAATACCCTGGCCACATCCTGGCCCCAGGTCTGGGCAGGCGCCGGGTCATTGCGCTTGGTGAGCAATTGCAGTTGAAGCATGCGCCGGGCGTTGAGGTGTTCTGCCGGGGTAGGCACTTCAGCCGCCATTTCCAGGCGCAACAAGGCCGTTGCACCCTCGCCAGCTGGCGCACCACTCAAGGCTTGATTCCATGCGGTTCGCGTGGCGGGCACCACACGATTGCCCAGTTCCTGGGCGTTTGGCAGCAAGGCTGGATCACGTTTTTCCCACGCGGTGAGCAACTGGCCCAATGCCTCTCCGTGGGCCTGAGCCGCCAGTTTCTTGAGCGCCAGCTGGGCATGCTCCAGCGCATCGCGCTGGGCACGAAACGCCGTGTCACCCAGACGCGGCGCCTCGCGCCATGCGCCGGGTGCCGGGCGCTCTGACTGGTCGCCACGGCCTCCACGATCAGGGCGATCTGGCCGCCCCATGCGATCACCAGCTCCAGGGCCACGCGGTGGGCGACCTGCATCTTTGCGGTCGCCAAATTTGCCACGGCCGGGGGCCGCAGGTTCTTCCTTTCGCATACCGGGGCGGTCATCACCGCGAACCGCCACCACGGGTTTGCGCGGTGCAGCGGCAGGTAGTGGTGCCGGCGCGGCAACCGGTTCAGCAGCGGGCGCTGCTGATTCAGCCTCCATCGGCATCTCTGCAGTTGCTACAGTTTCAGTAGCTGCTTGCGCAATCCCATCAGGGGCTACAGACTCATTTGATGCTGAACCAGGCTCTGAAACAGGCAATTGATCTGCAGCGGCCGGCTCCGCTTTCACGGCTGCCTGGACAACGGCTTGTGCCTGTGCCTGACCGTGCAAAGCCGCTTCCAGCGCGTTCATGGCACTGCGAATTTTCTGCGCGTCGCCACTGGCATTGGCAGCTTCCAGCGCCTTCGCGGCATCCAGCACCACACGGTCACGCTCGCCCAGCGCCGCCTCAGCCTTTTCACGCTCTGCCGTCTTGCGATTGAACGCATCATCAATTGGTTTGCGAAAGGCGTCCCACAGCTTTTGCTCGTGGCGACGGTCCAGCGGCACCGCATGCGCTTCGGCCTGCCAGCGTTGCTGCAGATGTTTGACGGCATCAATGTGCAGCACCGGCGCGGCGCCGAGCACTTTAGCCTCTTCAATCATGCTGCGGCGTTGCTCCAGACTCAGCGCCTGCAGTGCTTCCAGCGGAGCAGCAGCCGCGCCAATAGCTGCCAGCCACAGGGGTTGCAGCTCGGCAAACGCCTTCTCGCTCAAATGGCCGGCTTCGCGCCAGCGGTCGCCAAACTGATGCAGGATGCGGTTGAAACCCTTCCAGTCGTCGTCTTTTGCTGTTGCGTTTTCAGCCGCCCAGGCTTTCACCTCTTCAATCAGCGCCAGGCGCTGGGCCTTGTTTTCGGCCGCTTCGGACTTGATCTTTTCCAGCCAGGCCTCGACCACCTTGTAGGCCTCATTGCAGGCCTCGTCGAAGCGCTTCCACAAAGCATGGTTGGGCACACCGCCCTGGTCCGTCTGCTTCCACTGCTCGCGCAGGGTGCGCAGGCTGTCCTGCATCTTGCGTCCACCCATGGCCTGGCCTTCAGGGCGCTTGAGCAGCCCTTCCGCCTTGGTGACCAGTTCTTCGCGCAGCTGGTCAGCGCGCCAGCGCTGCCAGCCCTCCAGCTCGCCCGCAGCAGCCAGTGCGGCGTGCGCCTGGTTTTCCAGTTTGTCATCAATCAGGCGGCCAAATTCCTTGAGTGCATTGCGCAAGGCTGCGGCGGCGCCAGCACTGGCCTTGCCATGACCTTCAGCAATTTCAAGCTCCAATTTTGATAGCACCTCACGCACAGCGGATGAGGCCTGAGCACGTATTTCTGGATCAATTTTTGGTTTTTGAGGGCGTGGTGCAGTTTCCACCGCGACGCCGCGCGCCACGCGCAGCTCATCCGCCCATACAGGTACCGGCGGCAATGGGGCAGATCCGTCTTCGGCGGCGGCAACTGCTTGCGCCAGAGCGCCCTGAAAGGCTTCCCACACTACCAGCAACTGGGCGCGCGAGGCGTCCAGCTGCGGCGGGAATTTTGCATCCACGCTGGACCAGTTGGCATCTGCCTGCAGCGAGGCAGCCTGGGCTTGCCAATGCTCCACATCGGCACGCAACGCATCCCAGACGGCCTGGGCATCACGCCATGGCTTGGTGGACAGCACCTCGATGCGCTGGGCGAGCAGCACGGCCGCCTCACGTTGCACCTGTACCCGATGCTGCAGGTCTTCAATCACCTTGACGCGGTCTGCCAGTTGCACCTTGATCGTCGCAAGTGGTTCTTTGCTCAGCGGTGCGCCGGCTTTTGCGGCATCACGCTGCCAGGCCAGGGCATCAGCAATATTGAGTTTGGCCAGGTCCAGCAGCGCCTGGGCTTTTTGCGCCCACTCCGCCGCCAGCACTTCCTGCCCTTTGGCGCGCTTGATGTCGTCGAGCTTTTCGCGCAGCAGTTTGGCGGCGCCCTTGTCTTTGGCACTCAGCTCCCTGAAGACATCCTGCAGTTGCTCTGTTGAAGGGTTGGTGCTGAGCCATTCCCGGATTTTTGAGGCACGCTCGCCCGAGGTTGCCGCAGAGAAAGCGCCACCGGTCAGTCTGTCAAGCTGTTGAATATCGTTGTGTTTGGCTGGGGCAGTCGAGGTCACGGTGGGCTTCAAGTTAGGTGTTGGCAAGCCTGAATGCAGCCTGCAACCTGCTATTTTCGCCGGTATTTCACTTCAGCCAAAGCCGGATGAACAAAACCGTCTAATTTGTCGCCAGGCTCAGGTCGGCACGGGGTGACCATTTGCCATCCGCAGCAACTGGCTTGGCAGCCCCCAAAAACAGGCGTTCCACCGGCAACTGCCTGGAGGCCAGGTAATCCTTGACCACCACCCCTCGCTGCACGGCGAGCTCACGCATCGCATCTTCCGTCACGTTGATGCTGGCCAGCAGCAGGGTTTCCATTTCAGCCGGCGGGATGTCTTTGGCCATGCCGATCAGGTTGCGCGGCTTGGGAATGTCCGCGCGTCTGTACACCTCTTTCAGCAGTGCCGGGGCCTCGGCATCAGTTACCACCGCCACCGCAGTGGCGCTTTGGCCTGCCACCACCGCCGCGCGGCGCTTTTCAGCCAGCATCAGGTTCTTGAGACGCTCGCGTTTGTAGCCGTCACGTTCAACCTCCAGACTGGACGTCCCGACCACGGTCATTTTCAGCGCAGGGCGGTCCCCCAGCGCCTTGGCAACCTTGTCCAGACCTGTCTGTGCAGCAGGTGTCAACACTGCGCTGCCCGGCGCAAAACTCACCATGCTGAGTTCGTCCCCGCCGCCGCCAAAGGCACTGGCCAGCAGACTGAACGGCGAGGTGATGGCTTTGACAATCAGATTGACGATCACCTTGAAAATAATGGGCCCGAGTCTGAACTGCGGGTCGTTGATCGAGCCACTGATCGGCAGATTGATGTCGATGACACCGTTGCGATCTGCCAGCAGCGCCACTGCCAGTTTCACTGGCAGACTGTTGGGCGCGCCCTCCACCTTTTCACCAAACGTGAGCTGGTTGAGGACGAGGTTGTTACTGGCCGTGAGCGTGCCGTCTGGCAACACGACGTAGGCCACGTCCACGCTGAGCTTGCCGCGCTCGATGCCGTAGCCTGCGTATTTCACGCTGTAGGGAGACAGAGGTGGCAGCTCCAGGTCGCGCACCTTGCCCTTGATGTCCAGCGCCAGCGGTTTGGCCAGTGGGTTGAGTTTGCCCAGAATTTCCAGCGATGCCGTGCCCTCCGCACGCCCGCGCAGTTCCAGATCGGCGAGTTGTGGCGCACCCTGCACGGCTACCGATGAAAACGCACTGAGTCTGCCCGTCAGTTCGCTCAGGTCGGCCGAGTAGTTGGGTTTAACGAAACGGTCGGAGAAGAACACCTTGCCATTGATCAGGCTGACTGGACCGATGTTGATCACCGGGGCCAGACCGGCAATCTGAGGGCTATTTTGAGTGCCATTTGGGCCACTAGACCCCGTCAATGGTGCGCTGGCAGCTATCGTATTAGTAGCAAGTTGAGCAGCACTGCCCGTGGCTGCCGCTGGCGGGACGGCACCAGGAGCCGGTTCGGACGACTTCACCAGATCCTGCAAATTGATGCGCCCGGTCTCGTTGATGATCAGGCGGGCAAAAAAGTCGGTCAGCGCGGTTTCCTTCACATCCACCGTGGTGGCAGTACCGGGCGCCAGCGCCACATCCAGGCCGCGCAGGCTCAGCGCCTTCCAGTTCAGCAGTTCCTCGGTGATCTTGAGATCCCCGGTCTTGCCAGCGGCCACCGAATTGGCCCGAAACTCCTCCAGCACCACGTCGCCACTGACTCTGGCGGTTGGCCCACCCTGACCTTCGGCGTACCGCACATTCCCCTTGAACCCCGCATCTGCCCGCAGCAGCTCTACATTGAGGGCGTCGCCGAAGTAGGGTTCAAACGCATGCACAGGCAACTGCTTCACCAGCAGACTGCCCTGCGCGACCAGCGGGGCCCAGCCGAGACTGCCCTTGTAGTCCACCTGTCCCGGTTCGCCCTGCGCCGATTTGATGCGGGCTGACACAGTCAATGGCGAAGGTTTCTTTCCTTCTGGCGTGACGTTTTTCATTTGCACCTTGAGAGCAGACACGTCAAACGACACCGGCTTGCCAGGCGTCGCCCTGTCTTCAAAGCTGATCACGCCGCCGTCCAGCAGCAACTCATTGATCACCACAGCCCAGGGTTGGGATGGTTTGCCGGAGTTGGTAGCAGGTGCAGGAACGGCCCTGTCCGCATTGGCCTTGCTGTTACCTTTGAGCCAGGCCTCAAACATCCAGCGTCTATCCTCACCCCGGTTGACCGTCACTTTGGGCTGCGTGATCGCTACCTTGCCCACGGTCACGCTCTGTTTACCCAGATCAACCAGCGCCTGGGCTACTTCAAGTTTCTTGATGGAAGCCAGCGCGGCAGCCTTCTTGCCTTGTCCGCCCTTGTGCTGCAACCCCAGATCATTCAGGGTGAGTTGCTTCACGTCCAGCAAAACGTCTGGCGCCTTCCAGTTCACACCCATTTCAGCATTCAGGCTGCCCCCCAGCGCCGGCTCAAGGAAACCGGCAAGGTAGGGTGAGGCAATGTTCAGCGGCAAGCCATCAATGCTGGTCAGAATGTCGGCCGTCTGATCGGTCGCGGTACCACTGAACTTCAGCAGGGAACCGGCGGCAGCTACACCTTTTGCTTCAGACAGCCCGGTCACCTGTGCTGTTCCGTTGAACTGCAACGGCTGGACAAACGGAATCGCTATCGCCGATGCATCCAGCGACAAGTCTTGCAGAGCCAGCCGGGCTGGCGAGGCCATGCTGTCATCACTCCAGTTGACAACGCCACCACGCAAAACCACTTTGGCAACTTCGACCTTCCAGGGTGAGGCAGGGGGTTTTGTGGTGGTGGCCGGTTTGGCCGCGTCCGGGCTGCCAGAGAGTTGCAGTAAATTGATCAGACCGGCTTTGTCCCGGCGAATGTCGAGAATGGGCGCCTTCAACTCGATCTGCGAGATTTTGACGATCTGCTCCAGCGGGCGTGCATCGTCCAGCGTGACCTGGAGCGCATCAAAAGCCAGCAAACCCAGCGCTTTGGCGTCGCTCACCCGGGCGCCCCGCAAGTCCACCTGGCCACTGATTTTCACGGATGGTTTGCTGGTCTCCTCAAAAGCCACTTTGATATCGGCATTCACGATGGCGGCCAGTGGCTTGAATGGCAGGCTGGCCGGAATGTAGCCCAGATAGGGCTTCAGATCGAAGCCAGTCAGCTTGATGGCAGCATCGGTTTTATGGGTCTCGGCAAACGGGGTGGTCTGCGCCGTCGAATCAAAGCTGCTGCCGTTGAACTTGAAAGCCAGTTTGGGCTCGGTAGTCACTTCGCGGCGGGACTCCAGGTTGCTCAAGAAGGGAACATTGAGGTTCAAATCCCGCAGTTCATGGGTCTTGTCGACCGTACGATCAACAAAGTCCAGGGAGCCATTGCGCAACGCCAGATTGAACAGGGCAAACCGGGCTGGGGCCGCCTGGGGGTCTTTGGGAGGTTCATCCGCCGGTTTGCTTAAACGGGCCAGAACATCGTCAATGTCGTACTTGCCACCTCCCAGATGGGTCAGCCTGATCACCGGCGAATCCATCGTGACGGCGTCCACCACCGGGGCCAGCCGCACAAGGGACTGGATTTCTGCATCTATATAGAGTTGCTTGAAGGAAAACTGGCTGGCTGACCCATCCTGGGTGGCGATGGCGAAGTCTGTCAGCTTCAGTTCCATCGTCCAGGGCTTGAAATCCACAGCCCCCACGGTGACAGTGCGGCCCAATTTTTCGCTGGCTATCGACTGAAGCTGGCTCTTGAGTAGCGGCGGAACACCCAGCCAGGCGACAGCCCATAAAACGGCCACAGACCCTGCAGTCCACGCCAACCGCCGAAACCACCTGTTTTGTTTGAGTGCTGTGATTGCCATGCCTTGAGTTTTCAATGGCGCAAGGCAAAGGTCAATCCCATGAATGTAAAAAATTGGAGCCTGCCAAAAAGAAAGCCCGGCGGTCTGGCACGAGGCCAGCCGGACCGGGCTTGACGGCTGACTCGAGGTCCGTGCCGTCTGGGTCCGCAAAGGGGAGCTTGACGTCCCGCAGTGCGCTGGAAGCAAGAGATTGCTCCCAAGATTCGTCGGGGCCGCTTTATCAACACCACCTGACGATGGGGACTGGCTACTGCCGACGTCGTGCCTGATCTCTCAGGCTTTTGAAGTCTATGCACTGAAAACTGCATTTTCAAATTGGATTTTCAATCGGAAAAACTGTACCGATTGTCAAAATACTGCCCGAGAAACCGCCTGAACAAGATGCCGCAAACCCCCGTCACGCCTTGGTTTTTCGAAAATTCATGTCAAATATAGAATATAAAACCTATTTAATATAGTTGACTGCTATATAAAGCGAACCTACACTCCGTCCAACCCAGTCAAAAACTAGGGTTAACCCGAACCGCTGCCGAACCCGGCATAGTCAACAGACACACAAATTCTCAAGGAGTTTGACAGTAAGTTGATGGCGTACCAACCCAAACGAGGCGCTTGCGCAATGACATCCTGGCGATGTGATTGAACAGGACCTCGCGCAAGAAGGAAGAGCTATGACAGCGTCAGAAAAAATCAGCAAAGGCCTCAAAACCTTTGCATCCGATGTGGCTGATGGTTTTTTTGAGATCACACACAACAGCTTTGCCCTCGTTGGCCTGGCAGTGATCTTTGCGACCATTACCCTCGTTGCCCGTCCCGACCTCAGGGACGCAGGTGAAATGCAGTTGGCCAGCTGGCTGAAGTCACGCCAGCCAGAAGCGGTGGAAACCATTCAGGAATTGGGTGCGGTGGATCGCGCTACCGCCGCTGACCCCCAGGATCTGCCCAAACAGCAGGCCGCCGTGGCTTATTGGCTGAGCAAGAAATACCGGGTCGCGCCAGAGCCACTCAGTGCCTTGGTGGCGGAGGCATACAACATTGGCAAACGGACGAAACTGGAACCCACACTCATTCTGGCCATCATGGCGATTGAGTCCGGCTTCAACCCGTTTGCGCAAAGCCCCGTCGGCGCCCAGGGCCTGATGCAGGTCATGACACAGATCCACAGCGACAAATACGATGGCTTCGGCGGCAAACTGGCTGCTTTTGACCCCGTGACCAACCTGAGGGTGGGCGTTAAGGTGCTGCAGGAGTGCATCGCGCGCGCCGGCTCCGTTGAGGGTGGGCTGAAGTTTTATGTGGGTGCGGCCAATCTGGAACACGACGATGGGTATGGCGCCAAAGTACTGGCTGAATACAACCGCCTGCAAATGGTGGCCACAGGTCGCTCCGTGCCCCTGTCCGAACCACGCGAAACCGCTTCCCCCTCGGGACCTATGGCCGTTTCGCTACCAGTGGCTGCAACACCGCAACCCGCAGCAACCCCTGTGATCACGCCTGTCCAGCCTGAAGCACTCCGGGAAAACAAGGCTACTCCCGAAAAGGTGGCCAGTCTCTCCAACTCCTGACCTCGCCCCGCTTCGCGGGGTGGCGGGCACCTGTCTGTTCGCGCACGCGTTCGGGCGTGTCGCGAAGCACTCATTTCCAGTGTCGCCGTCGGCTAAACTCCCCCTGTGCGCAACTGGCGATAGGCCCAAAAA
>JAABRC010000431.1 GCA_011391115.1 Candidatus Egaibacter danicus
GCTTTTCTGCTGATGCCAAAGCTCAGCACGCGCATGATCACCTTCACAAACCAGGGGGCGCCGATCTCTTCGCCAAACGCCGGATCAGGTGGGCCGGAGATCGAGATGAGTTTTCCGCCGGGTTTAAGGACGCGCAGTGATTTTTCCAGCGTCGCGCCATCCTGACTGTTCAAGACGACGTCGTAGTCATGAAGGATCTTTTCGAAGTCATCCTGCTTGTAGTCGATGACGACATCGGCACCGAGTTGTTTCACCCAATCCACATTTGCCATGCTGGTCGTCGTCGCGACGAACGCCCCGAGGTGTTTGGCGAGCTGGATGGCAAATGTCCCGACGCCTCCAGAGCCGGCTTGAATAAAGACCTTTTGTCCCTTCTTGAGATCCGCCCTTTCGATGAGTGCCTGCCATGCAGTCAAGCCTACTAACGGGATTGAGGCAGCCTCTTCCATGCTGAGTGCTTTGGGCTTGATCGCCAGCGATGATTCCTTGATTGCAATGAATTCGGCGAAGGCTCCGATGCGAAAGTCATCCGGTCGCGCATAAACCTCGTCACCAGGCTTGAACTGGCGTACGCGCGACCCGACACGGACTACAACCCCGGCAACATCGTGGCCCATGATCAGGGGCAAGCGGTAGGGCAAAATGAGCTTGAACTCGCCAATCTTGATCTTGGCATCCAGCAAATTCACCGCTGCCGCATGCACCTTGACCATTACTTCGTCATCGCCCAGGTTCGGCTCCGGCACCTCGCCAAAGCGTACGCGGCTATTTTTCCCATAACGATCCAGAATGATTGCTTTCATGATGATTTCTTTCGTGGTTTCGGTCGGTTTGCCAGTACCTATCAACGGTACGTCTGGGTTGCTGCTGAAAGCTGCTTGCCGGGAATTCACCGAGTCATTCATGGATCACGGCTTTTATACCTACGGTCTATCCATCGAGTTGCAGGTTTTTTCGGATGCCGGCATCGAGAATTCCCGCCGGGGCAAAGGCGCGCAGCCAGCTCAGGCGACCAGCGGCAACACCCGCGGTGTAGCGCAGTTTGGGCCGTGCGGCGCTAGCCGCCTTGACCACGACCCTGGCCACGACGTCTGGCTCATCGGCGTCTGCCATCGATTGGCTGAACACCTTGGCCAGACTCGCGCGGACTGTGCGGTACTCGTCCAGCGTGGCATCGGGCTCGATGTTGTTCGCTTCGAACCGGGTCTTGGTAAACGCCGGTTCGATGACCGCCGCGCGTATGCCGCGTGTGCGCAGTTCGTGATCAAGTGCTTCCGTATAACCCTCTACTGCGTGTTTGCTGGCGGCATACAGCGCGATGTAGGGCATTGGCACGACGCCCAGAATCGAGCCGATATTGATGATTCGCCCACTGCACTGGCGGCGCATGTGAGGGACCACGGCACGCGTCATGCGCACAAGGCCAAAGAAGTTCGTGTCGAACAGCGCCTGGGCCTGCTCGATCGAGCTTTCTTCAGCCCCAGCAGGGGCAATCCCGAAACCGGCATTGTTCACCAGCAGATCGATACGCCCTTCAAACCGGATCAATTCGCTGACCGATGCTGCTACGGAGGCGTCATCCGTGACATCCAGCGCCAGCATTGAGATGGCACCTTGCGTAGCCTGGGCACCACGCCTGCTGGTGCCATAAACCTTATAGCCAGCCTTCGCGAGCCGATTGGCAGTGGCTTCGCCAATGCCGGATGAGGCGCCGGTGACCAGTGCGACAAGCGTTTTCGACGTCATGGCAGTACCTGATAAGTGAGGTCTTTTGGCAACCTGAAAATGAGATGAGCAAAATTTGTCTGCAGCTCTCCTGGTCAGCGCCTGCTTGCGCGGATGCAATTATGATGATGATCATAATCAAAGCAGTCAAGTATTTTGATTATGAGTAACATCAATGTATCTTTACCGGGCAATGTCTACAGAAGAGGGAACCGGGCATGAAGGTTACAAAGGCGCAGGTTGAGGCGAATCGAGCGCATATTGTCGACACGGCTTCTACGCTGTTTCGTGAGCGCGGCTACGATGGTGTCGGTGTCGCCGAGCTGATGTCGACTGCTGGTCTCACCCACGGCGGGTTTTACCGGCACTTTGGCTCCAAGGCGGAGCTGATGGCGGAAGCTGCCGCCTGCGGGATGTCCAAGACCAGATCACTGATGGACGGCGTGGATATGGCCGATTTCATCGGGCACTACGTTTCTCGCGAGCATCGCGACAATCGCAGCGGTGGTTGCACACTGGCGGCCCTGGGCGGTGACGCGGCGCGCCAGCCTGATGCGATCAAGTCGACGTTCGCGACGGGGCTTGAAAGCATGCTGGCAGAGGTGCTTGGTGAAAGAGGCGCACGCAGTGAAGCGGAGCTAAAGGGCGCACGCGCCAAGACGATTGACGCTTTTGCCCATGCGCTTGGGGCGATCATCCTGTCCCGGGCTTGCCCGGATGACTCGCCACTGGCAGATGAAATTCTGGATACCTGCCGCACAACGATTCTTGATTCGCATTCAGTTCCAACAACGGCTGAATGACGCCGACTGATCAAATTTGCGGATTGCTTGAGGGTGAGCGGTAATGAAGCCAAGCTTACTTTCAAAGTTTCGCCTGCTTCACAAAATCGCAGCCTAACCCCGGAGGGTTATAAGCTGCACTCGCCAATTTCTATCTGTCACGATAGGCACCAATGTGCCAGTTACGAGTGCCCGCAATGGTCGTCTGCTACTGTTGCTAAGCTAGTCGCCCGGTCACATTCGGGTGGTCAACGCCGAAGGCTTGGCCACCATCAAGGCAGAAAGGTATCCGCGCAGAAAAAAGCCGCTGACTCATAAAACGCCAGCGGCTTGCTGTGCCGATCAGGATTCGCCGGTCGTGTCCGGCGGCACCATGGCGGCAATGCTGTCGCTCATGCTGATGGTGCCCAGATGCTTGCCTTTGCTG
>JAABRC010000432.1 GCA_011391115.1 Candidatus Egaibacter danicus
CCGCCGCCTGGTGCGTCACCTGCCAGTACAACAAGAAAACCACGCTGGCCAACAAGGACGTGCTGGCCGATCTGGATGCAAAAAAAGTGGTTTTGCTGCGCGCCGACTGGACCCGGCGTGACCCCGCCATCACCGTAGCCCTGCAACAACTGGGCCGCAATGGCGTGCCGGTGTATGTGTTCTACAAGGCCGGCAGCACACCCGTGGTGCTGTCGGAGATTTTGAGCGTGGACGAAGTTCGCGCCGTGCTGGCCAGTCTGTAGCGGCTGGTTCAGGCCGGTGCTGCGCAAGCCATGACCGCTAACCCAGCATCGCCTTCCACATCGCCTGGCCCCAGTTTTTGGCACTGGTGCCCGAGGCGCGGTTGTGTAGCGGGTCCACCGTGAACTTCATTTTGGGCGCTTCACCGGGGGCGATGCTGGTAGTCACGTTGATATTGATGGCCTCTTCCTTCGTGATATTGGCCCAGCAAATGGCGGTGGACAGATCAACCGGGCCACTTGCCGCAGCGACCATCTTGCCCGCCACGCGGTCTAGAATTTGCTGCGCCACCTGCTGGCCGGTGCCAAAGGCCATGTGGCCGCTCTTGGGCAGCGGTGTGCCCTGCGCATCACCGATCACATACACCTTGTCGTCGGCCTGACTCTCAAAGCTGGGCAGCTTGATGGCAGCCCAGCGCTCGCCCAGACCGGCCTGACGAATCAGACCTGCTGCGCGCATGGGCAAGATCAGGTTGGCTGACGTAAAGGCAATGTCGCCGTTGCTGGTGGTCAAGACCTTGCGCCCAATGTCCACCGCCTTGATGTCGGTGTCGGTCAGGTACTCGATCTGCGCCGGGTAGATTTTTTTCAGCCCGTTCAGAATAGGCGCCGCAATCGCAGGCGGCATGGGCCCCGGATTGGCATCTACCATGATGATCTTGCCCTTGGTGCCGCGCTTTTGCATTTGCTCGGCAATCAGGAACGCCCGCTCATAGGGTGCGGGCGGGCAACGGTATGGAGGCTTGGGCGCGCTGATGACGAAGGTGCCGCCCTCGGTCAAGAATTTCTGTACTTCGCGCTGCACCGCCATCTGCTCGAACGCCCTGAAACCAACGGGTAGCTGGTCACGCGCTTGGGCAAAGCCCTGCACGGCGTCTTCCATGTACTCGATGCCGGGCGACAGGATCAAAAAGTCATAGGGCAGGCGCTGCGTGGCCGTCACGACCACGGCCTTGGCGCGGTCGATCTCGGTGGCGCGCTCGCGCACGCGCTTGACGCCTAGCCCATCGATCACGCCATAGTTGCGCTGAAAGTCCGAGGCCGGTTGATGGCCCACGATGAAATGCGCGCTCAAGGGGCAGGACATGAAAGATTCGTTGGGCTCCACCAGGGTGATCTGCAGGTTTCCCGCAGCGGCCAGCGCACGCACCGCCCCCAGACCGCCCCAGCCGCCACCGACCACCACCACGCGCGCTTTGGCTGCCGTGCTGGTGCTGGCGCAACCCGTTGCCAGTGCCACCAGGCCAACGGCTCCGGCTTGAACCACCTGGCGCCGCCGTGCGTTATGTGCTTGCTGCTGCATAAGAATCTCCTTGGAATGAAAATTAAGAATTGATATGCTGGTAGGGGTATTATTTGGCAGCAATATTAGCCGCTCCGTGAAGCGGTCTGGCCGGGTGTTTACCCGAATTTTCGCCCTATTTTTTTCCCCGCACCCTACACTTCGCTGATGAACGAAACCCAGGCAATTGCGCACATCCTCGACAACTTCAAGACCATCGCTGTGGTGGGCCTGAGCCCCAAGCCCCATCGCGACAGCCACGAGGTATCCGAATACATGCAGGCGCATGGCTACCGCATCGTGCCCGTTAACCCGGCTGCGCTGACAAGCGAGATCCTGGGCGAGAAGGTTTATCCCTCCCTGCTGGAGGCGGCCAGACACGAGCACATTGATCTGGTGAACGTGTTTCGCAACAGCGCCGATGTGCCGCCGGTCGTGGACGATGCCATTGCCATCGGCGCCAAGGCTATCTGGCTGCAACTGGGCATTGAACACGCACAAGCAGCCGCCAAAGCCGAATCGGCGGGCTTGCAGGTCGTGCAGAACAAATGCCTGCTGATCGAGCATCGCCGTCAAAGCCGCTAGCAGCGCCACCAGCCCCATGACCCCCACCTCTTCAGAAGACCCGGTTGACCCCATCGAGGTGTCACATGCAGAATTTTGCCGGGGCCTGCCCGCTGGCCATTACCGGCTGATCGTCAACCCGGTCAAGGCACGCAAATACGTCCGCCAGCGTCTGTTTATCGTTGCCATCAGCATGCCGATGTCAGCCATTGGTGTGTTGCTGGCACTCTCAGGCAGCACCTGGTGGGGTTTGGGTCTGGTGCTGGCCAGCTTTGTACTCAACCGCGGGGTGTCCGCCCATGCCGCAAAAATTCTGCTGCACCTGGCGCAGCGGGATGCACGCGCCTATCGCGACGCCATTGACCAGGAAATTCTGGAAGTCCGGTACGCCCGCTGAAAGCCGGGCCGGGCAGCGCCGGCCACCTGCGACAATTGCCGGATGAGTACCCCTTCCCGCTTCGCACCCCTCCAGAACGACAGCTTTTTGCGCGCATGCCTGCGCCAGGCCACTGACCACACCCCCGTCTGGCTGATGCGCCAGGCCGGGCGCTATTTGCCCGAATACCGTGCCACCCGCGCCAAGGCTGGCAGCTTCATGGGCCTGGCCACCAACACCGACTACGCCACCGAAGTGACGCTGCAGCCACTGGAGCGATACCCGCTGGATGCCGCCATTTTGTTCAGCGACATCCTCACCGTACCCGACGCGATGGGCCTGGGCCTGTCTTTCGCCTTGGGCGAGGGCCCCAAATTCGCCCACCCGGTGCGTGACGAAGCCGCTGTCGCCAAACTGGCCGTGCCGGACATGGACAAGCTGCGTTATGTGTT
>JAABRC010000433.1 GCA_011391115.1 Candidatus Egaibacter danicus
ATCACGACCAACCTGAGCTTCGGTGAATGGAGCCAGGTGTTCGGCGACGCGAAGATGACGACGGCGCTGCTGGACCGGCTGACCCACCACTGCCACATCGTGGAGACAGGCAATGAAAGCTGGCGGTTCAAACACTCCAGCGCTGCAGCAAAGACAGGCCCGAGAAAGAAGCCCCGGGCAGCCCAGAACGATACGACTGAAAAAGGAGGAACCGATGCACCAACGGTAGACTTATCCACAGACGCGTAGCCCGGCTACACCCCAACAGGTGGGGTCAATATTGGATGGAAAACCGGGGTCAGGATTGCGTTGAAATCAACAACTGTGATTGCTGCGCCAGTCCACGCTGTGTAGCCGCAGCAAAGAAATACCAGTGACATGTTCAGCAGGCTCGGTTGAGCCATGTCGACGCACACAGACCCTAGTGTCACACCTGCATTTCCATCGGGCAGATCTCGCGATATTGCGTGTTTTTACTGGATGGGTGCTGGCCGAACCGACCGCCCCTTGCGACTAAGCTGTGCAATCGCCATCGCACACTGGAGCTGGCTGCCCTTAGTCGTCGTGCTCGGATCATCCATAGTCTTCAGAGCTGATGCCATCGGCCCCGTTTTGTATGCGCTGGGGGTGGCGATCCTGATGCAAATACTCGTCAAACGGTGTGCGAATGGGCTTTCTTCACGGCGCCCGTTTGCCATCGGTCTTTGTGCAAACCACCTCCATCATTCGGATCGGGGCGGAATGCCCAGCACCCACGCCGCCGTGATGGCGTGTCTGGCCGGAGCACTGTCTCCGTGGATGGTCGTCTGGCCCGAATTCGTCTTGTTGCCCTCCATCGCCGTGATCACTGCATGGGCGCGGGTGCACGCGGGAGCTCATTTCCCCTCGGATGTATTGGCGGGACTTATGCTTGGCGCATCAGCGGGAAGTGCGGCATCGCAAGCCTTCTCGTGGGGTTGATGCCCATCTCAACTTCGGGCAACTCCATACAGACATTGGACCTAGATGCACGGACGTCCGCTGTGGTGCGCATACCAGTCATCCGCGCAGATGAGTCGCCAGCAATGCCGATTCACCGAAGCCACGCTTCGTCCCGAGTCCGCCTCTGGTTTTCCAGGGAGGGACAGGTCGTAGCCTGGCAGTTGCAGACTTTCTTGAATGCAGTCTGCCCGTGAACGGCAGGCAACTACTGTTTTGCTTGCGCTGCGATTTCTTCTTTGGTGACGACGCCATCCCCATTAGCATCGATCTCCTTAAGGGCCTTGGTGTACATACCGAAGCGGCGGATGCTGGCGGCCCTGCCGAGTTTGTGATCCGCATTGAGATCGATGAACGTCTGGAACTCGGCCACGTTTAGCTGTTCGTCCTTGTCGACGTCAGCCGCTTGAAAATTGGCCTGAAGTTGTGCGCGTTGCGGGTTGGCATGGACTGATGTGTACAGCGCGAGCGCCACAAGAGCCGCCGTGGTGACGACCTTGGGCGCGAGGTTCATGGATGGATATCGTTCGCATGTGCAACCAATCGGTTTCAGATATGACTCTTGGAGTCGGGGGCTGTACCGCTCCAGGCTTGAGCCCTCGCTGGTCGTCGCACTTTTGTTTGCACCCTGCGTCGCGAACAATGCGTTCCAGATGTTGCTTGCGCTTGTATCGCCACCGGCTATGACTGTCTTCTTGTTCACTGCAACCCCTTGAATGCCAAGCGTGCTGTTGCCCTACCCGTTAGAGGAGCCACCCGCGACGAACATCCGAGGAATTTGGCGGAAGACTGAGCAGCATGCCCTCAACCCCCATGGTGATCGGTCCACGGAAGATCTCTCTCGCGTCACCAAGGAAGGCCGCGTGGAGGATACGCATCGGCACCTGTGGCAGAAAGTGGTGAACGACCACGTGACGCACACGTGCGTCGCGAGCGATGCGGGCGACTTCCTCAGGGAAGGAGTGGTAGGTCAGGATGTCGGAGGTCAACTGCGCAGCGTTGGTTTGCCCTGCTCTCAGGGCCGCGTCATGCATGATCTGCAGCATCTCCGGCTGTAGCGCCTCGTGCAGCAGAATGTCTGCTCCTGTGGCCTGACGGCGGAGGGATTCGCTCGGCAGGGTATCACCGCTGATCACGACCGACCGGCCCTTGTAGTCGAAACGATAGCCCACCGCGGGCGCGGCTGGTCGATGATCAACAAGAAACGCCGTCACTTTCAGGTCCGGCGCCAGGAAGATGGTTGCTGCGCCATCGGCGTCGAACGACCTGATCGTCTCGGCGATACCGCCAGCGCCATCTGGCGCCGCGATCGTGGGGGGGTGATGGGCGATGCGGTGGTCGGCGTCAATGGCGTAAGCCATGTTGAAGCCCTCCACGACCTTGCCGACGCCGTCAGGCCCGACGACCTTCAGTGGTTGCTGTCGAGCCCCTCGCGTCCAGGCCTTGAGCATCAGTTCGCCCAGCCCCCCTATGTGATCCGAGTGCATGTGGGTGAGCAACACAGCCTCGATGTCACCGAGCGGAAGCCGTATCAGCTCGAGGGCTTTGGTGCTGCCCGGCCCGGAGTCCACGATGAAGAGGTGCTTGCCTGCCAGCACGAAGGTGCAGACGCCGTGGCGTCGATGCTCCGGCAGGGGTGCCCCTGTTCCGGCCAGACCGACGTGGAGGCCGTCAGGGATGCCATCCAACCCATCGCCTTGCAGTTGGGAGCTCGCCACAGCGCTGAGGAGACGCAGTCCGATCTGTCGCTGGGACTGGAACGCGCCGACCACAATCACGACGACGACAACCCCAAGCACGACGACCATGCGCAAGCAGGTTGTGACGGCACTGACCGATCGATGTGCGGGGTTCTGCTGGCTGATGGCCGAAGCACGCATCGACAGGCCCAGCACCGACAGGAACAGCAGCTCGCTGGCCAGCGCGCCCTTCGGCACCACGGGTAAATCGTCAA
>JAABRC010000434.1 GCA_011391115.1 Candidatus Egaibacter danicus
AGTTGGTCGGTGGACTTGGCTGTATCAACAACCGTAACCTGCAGCGTTGTCATCAGCTTCGGTTCGTTCATTGTTCGTCAAGCACTGACGACGTCAGTGACTGTTTTCAAAATGCCAGTTTCTGGAGCCGGGCGAGCTTGATTCCGACTATTTTTTTGCGGTTCGGGTTGCCAAGACCAATCTGACATCGGTCGTTTACGACCTCTTCAGTCTCTGTGGCTGAATCGCCACGTCGGATCGCTTGGCTTTTCGCGGGGGTGTCTATGACTTTTATTTGTCGGAATAGCGTCAACGGTGCCCGGACAAAAGCGCCTGAGCGTGTGAAAAAAAGCGGGGCAGGCGCTGCCGCCTGCGCTTCAGTGTTGCACCAGGCGAAACACCTGCACCACGTCCGAAAGCCGGCTGGCTTGTTGCTGCAGGCTGGCGGCAGCGGCGGCGCTTTGTTCCACCAGCGCGGCGTTTTGCTGGGTGGTCTGGTCGAGCTGATTGACCGATTGGCTGACCTGACCGATGCCGGCGGTTTGCTCGATGGTGGACGCGCTGATTTCGCTGATCAGGTCGGATACCCGGCGCACCTGGGTGACGATGTCTTCCATGGTCGTGCCGGCCTCGCTCACCAGACGGGTGCCGGCCTGCACTTTGTCGACGCTGGTGCCGATGAGTTCCTTGATTTGTTTGGCCGCCTCGGCGCTGCGCTGCGCGAGGTTGCGCACTTCGCCGGCCACCACGGCGAAACCGCGGCCTTGCTCGCCGGCCCGTGCGGCTTCCACGGCGGCATTCAGCGCCAGGATGTTGGTCTGGAAGGCGATGCCGTCGATCACGCCAATGATGTCCGAGATTTTTCGGGAGCTGTCCGAGATGTCGTCCATGGTGGACACCACCTGGCTCACCACGATCCCGCCTTTTTCGGCGGCGGCGCTGGCCGATGTGGCCAGCTGCGACGCTTGCTGAGCGGTGTTGGCGTTGCCTTGCACCGTGGTGTTCATCTGGGCCATGGACGAGGCGGTTTGCTGAAGGTTGGACGCTTGTTGTTCGGTGCGGCTGGACAGGTCGGCGTTGCCCACGGCAATTTCGGTCGAGCCGGTGGCGATGGAGTCGGATGCCTGGCGAACCTGGCCCACGACCCGGGCGAGGCTGCTTTGCATGACGCCCAGCGAAGCCAGCACACTGCCCTTGGGCGCGGCAGCGGCTCCCACCACGGGGCTCAGGTCGCCCTGGGAAACGCGCTGAGCCACCAGGCCCAGTTCGCGGGGTTCTGCGCCCAGTTCGCGCACGATGCCGCGGGGAATGGACCAGGCCAGGCCCACACCGCAGGTCAGCGCGATGCCCAGCGCCAGCAACATCATGGACAGAAAGCTGCCCGCCTCGCCCATGGCGATGGCGTTTTCTGACTGAATGCGTGACTCTTCGAAGTCGATCAACTTGTTGACCGCGCCCAGCCAGGCCACGTATTGCGGCTTGGCCTCGTTCCACAGTTGTTGTTGTGCGCCCTGGGTGTCGCCTGCCTCGATCTTGGCCACGATGGCCTTGGAGGTGGCGACCGCCTGGCTTTCGATGGACTGGATGGCGCCGTACAGGACGCGCAATTCGGCGGCGTTCGCTGAGGTTTTCAGCAGCTGTTCCAGGGGCCCGGCCGAATCGGAATAGAAGCGGGCCAGTTGTTCGATGGTGGCCACCTCGGCCTGCCTTTGCGCGGGCGTGGAGCTCAGGACCACGTCGCGAACGGCAATGGCGCGGTCGTGCGCTGAGCCCCGAAAGTTGATTGCGTAGCGCTGGATGGCAGCGTGCTCTTTGCTCACGGCCTGCAAAGCGGTGTTGATGGCCTGCACTTTGGCAATGGCCACGGCCGTGAGGACCACCAAAATGGCCAGGATCAGGCCGAAGCCAAGATAGAGCCGTTTGCTCACGTTCATGTGACTGAAAAACATGGAAATCCCCTAGTGAAGTTCGTCGTGTCTGCTGGCAAGAAGCCGGATCCGGACGGCTGCTGGAGGCGAACGGAACACTTTGTTATTCGGTTTTCCTGGCCTGAACTGCAGTTGACCCTGGGGCCATTGACCCCGGTGCTGTGGGCGTGGGGCCTTCGCTAACCGGTGATCTGGCGGCCCTGCGTGGCGCTTTTTGGGGATTTGCCGGCACCGTGATGCGCGACGCTATACCCATGCAACCCGGTGGGCGCGCGGTCTGCCGTGGCCCTGTGCCGGCGTTTCTGTGCGCTCCGTTTCCTCATGCCCTCACACGCCCAGCCCCGATGACCGACAAGCCAACCCACGCCCTACCGCCCAGCAAAGGGCACGTGTATCTGGTGGACGACGATCCTTCGGTGAGAACGTCGCTGGCGCGCATGCTGGACTACATGGGCTTCGCCGTCGAAGCCTATGCCGGCCCGGCGGAATTTTTGAAGAACTCGCTGCCGGTGGCGCCGGCCGTGCTGGTGCTGGACATGCGCATGCCCGGTTACACGGGGCTTCAACTGCAGCAAGACATGGCCCGCCTGGGTCGCCACACACCCATTGTTTTCATGTCGGGTGAGAGCCAGCCGCAGGAAATCATTGACGCGCTCACCGCAGGCGCCTGCCATTTCCTGCTCAAGCCGTTCAATATGGACGACTTGCTGCGTGAGATTTACAAGGCGATGGCACACGACCGGGAGCGGCTTGAGCGCTACCGGGACGACGTGGACGCCCGCCTGCGTTATGCCTTGCTCACGCCGCGCGAGCGCGACGTGTGCCAGATGGTGATCAAGGGCCTGATGAACAAGGAGATTGCCGAGCACTTTGATTGCAGCCTCAAGACCATCAAGGTGCACCGGGCCCGCGTGATGGACAAGATGGGCGCAGGCTCGTTGCTGGAGCTGGCTGAAGCCGTCTCGCAAGTCGAGGGCCGTGGGTGAAATCGCTGGACATCCCCACCGCTTACGCGCTGGT
>JAABRC010000435.1 GCA_011391115.1 Candidatus Egaibacter danicus
TCGACGCACTCTCGCGCCGCACCGAAGACCTCTTGCACGGCTGGATCAATTACCGCGACCTGGCGGTGGCGCACCTGGGCGGCATTTACGAGCGCCTGTTGGAATACAGCCTGGTGCACGAGGTGCAAGCCAAAGACGACTATAAAGACAAGCCAGAAATCAACCGCATTACTGCCGCACCGGCCAGCTTTGCGCGCAAGGTGTCTGGTAGCTACTACACGCATGACGACTTGGTGCAGTTGATCTTGCGCGAGTCAGTCGGACTACTCGCCACAGAACGTATGGCGTCTTTTGAGGCGCACCTTAAAAAACTGAGCAAAAAATCCTCGCTCAACCCCGGCAACTGGGACGCACTGGATGCCCAAGACCCTGCCAGCCAGATTCTGGAACTAAAAATTTGCGACCCTGCCATGGGGAGTGGGCACTTTTTAGTGGCCTTGGTGGACTATCTGGCCGATCTGATTTTGGAGGCTATCGCCACCGCCACGCTGCACGTTAACGCCCAGGTCTGGGCAGCGCATTTAGTGGAAAAAGGACAACCCTGGCTTAGCCCGCTGGTAGCACGCATCGCCCACATCCGGGGCAGCATCAAAACCACCGCCAAAGACCACGGTTGGACCGTGACCGATGCGCAGCTGGACGACCGCCACATCGTGCGCCGCATGATCCTGAAGAAGTCCATCTTCGGCGTGGACAAAAATCCGATGGCCGTGGAGTTGGCCAAAACTGCACTGTGGCTGCACACCTTCACGGTAGGCGCACCTCTGAGCTTTCTGGACCACCACCTCAAAATTGGCGACAGCCTGCATGGCGAACAGTTGGGTGCTGTAAAACGCAACCTTCAGCAGCTGGGTGCGCTACTTCTGCAAAGTGAATTCGACCGGCTGGGGCTGGCCGCGAAGAACCTGGCCCAAGTGGCCGACCTGACCGATGTCGACATCGGCGAAGCGCAGGAATCCAAACGCCTGGCCGCCGAGGCTGAAGCCCAAGTGGCGCCAATCCATGCCGTGCTGGACTTCTGGCGCGCACTGCGCTGGCTGGTGCCCGGCTGGCCGGTGGACAAAATCAGCAAATTGCCGAAATTGCTCAAGGTGGCCAAGGACGAGCCAAACCCCCTGCTGAACGGACTGGTGAAGCTGCTCGACCCCAGCCACAACCTGGTCACGGTGCTCAGTGTCGGCAAGCTCAACGGGGATGATGCAGCCACCTTGGCGGCCAATGAACTTATGGCTAGCGCGCGATCACTGGCCGCTCGCGAAACCTTCTTTCACTGGTGGACCAGTTTTCCTACCGTGTTTGGCAGCGGCAGCGAGGGCGGCTTTGATGCTGTCGTCGGTAACCCACCGTGGGACATGCTCCAGATGCAAGAGGTTGAGTGGTTCTCGGAACGCGTATTGTCAATCGCGATGCAACCTCGTGCATCAGACCGCAAGAAGCTGATTGAGGAGTTGTCAAAGACAAACCCCAAAGTGTGGGCGGAGTTTCAGACCGCCAGAGAGCGTGCAGATCAGGAGCAATACGTCGTCAGAAACAGCGACGATTACCCGTTGTTGGCGGAAGGGCGCAGCAATCTTTACAAGTTGTTCATCGAACGCGCGCATGGCCTTGTGGCACCCACCGGGGTTGTGGCTCTGCTAACGCCGAGCGGCATTGCTGCCGATAAAGGTGCTGCCGATTTCTTCCGCAGCCTCAGCAGCACAGGGCGGCTGGGAGCGTTGTTCGATTTCGAAAACCGCAAAGTGTTCTTCCCCGACGTGCATGCCAGCTTCAAATTCTGCACGCTGGTGTTCGGCGGCCCGGCGCGAACGTTCAAGGAAACCCGTTGTGCCTTTTTCTTGCACCAACTGACCGAACTGGACGACCCGGCACGCGTACTCACGCTGACGACCGACGACTTCCTGCGCGTGAACCCCAACACCGGCGCTGCCCCCATCTTCCGCAGTAGGCGCGATGCCGACATCACACTCAAGGTCTACGAGCAGCACCCCGTGCTGGTCAAGCATGGTCGTACTAGCGCGTCAAAGGGAAGACAAGCGGACGAAAAAACTTGGCCGGTGAAGTTCTATCAGGGCATGTTCAACATGACATCTGACTCCAAATTGTTTATCAAGGCGGATGAGGCGGAAAAACTGGGCTGGCAACGTAGCGCACGGAATCGGTTGGACAAAGATGGCTTACAGGCCGTACCGCTGTACGTGGGCCGAATGATTCACCAGTACGACCACCGCCACGCGAATGTGACGGTCAACGAAGACAATCTTCAAAACGCTGCTTTTGGTGCCGTGCTCTCGGCGTCAGAGAAAAGCAACCCCGACATGTTGCCCGCACCACAGTACTGGATCACGGCCGATGCAGTTCCCATCGAGTTGCGGCGCGAATGGGCACTGGGTTTTCGCGACATTGCACGGGCCACCGACGTGCGCACCATGATTGCCGCCATCGTTCCGGGCACCGCAGCTGGTAACACGCTGCCACTCCTGCTCAGCGAAAGCCTTGGTGCGCCAGGGATGGCACTCTTACTCGGCAACCTCAATTCACTGCCATTCGACTACATCACGCGCCAGAAGGCTCAGACGACACACCTGAACTGGTACATCCTCGAACAACTCCCCGTCATCGCACCCGAGCGCTTCGACGAACCGCTGCCCGCCGCTTTCGCCGCCGCCATGCGTGCCGCCCAACTCATGAACGGCCACCACCCCCAACCCACAGTGGCCGACTTTGTGCTGCCACAGGTGCTGGCACTCACTTACACCGCCCACGACATGGTCCCGTTTGCACGCGACCTGGGTTATGTCGACAGCGACGGCAAGGTACTGCCGCCTTTTGTCTGGGATGAAGCCGAGCGCCGCGCCCGTCTGGCCGCACTCGACGCGCTTTTTTTCTACCTTTATGGGCTGAGTGCGGATGATGCGACCTACATTCT
>JAABRC010000436.1 GCA_011391115.1 Candidatus Egaibacter danicus
CCATACGGCGAAGCGGGTGCCCGAAACGTTTTCCAGTTGTATGGGCGTGGCACCCAGCACCTCATAAGGCCTCAGGTGTGTGCCTTCACCCAGCAGCCAAACGTCCAGGTCACTCAGCACGGGCGGGAATCGGTAAGGGTCATCCATGACCACTTCGGTGCCATCAGCCCAACGGACATGCAGTCGATAGATTGAATGAAGCGTAGCGGTAAGCACACGCTCGAAAAAACCGTCGTCATGACGTTTGGCCAATGTGGCCAGAACCCGACCCGAGTCAGCATCAATCACAAGCACTTGCTGGGCATTTGGCATGAAGGCGCGTACGGATACGCGTCCGTCAGGCATTCGATGAGGACCCAATACCGAGAAAGGGTCATCATGACTTGCCTGGCAAATCCGTTCGATGTCCTGTTGGTTCAGCATGCTGTTGGAACTCGTGGTCAGTTATAGCGGTCCAGGCTCATCGACTATCCGGTTCAATATGCCAGATTTGCCGCGCGTATTCGCGGATGGTTCGATCAGAGGAGAATACGCCCATGCTGGCCACATTGGCGATGGCCTTTTCGCACCATCTTGCCGGTGAACGGTAAAGATCATCAACTCGCGATTGTGTCGCGACATAAGACCCATAGTCGGCCAGCAGCATGTAATGGTCACCACCCCACAACAGCGAATCAACCAGTGGCCGATAGCGACCCGGTTCATCGGGTGAAAACTGGCCACCGGCTACCGAATCGAGCACGGATTTCAATGTTGGCGTATTTTCATAAAAGCGCATGGGCTGATAGCCATTTTGACGGAGAGCCTGGACTTCCGGGGTTTTCAGGCCAAAGATGAAAATGTTGTCATCCCCCACGTTTTGCCGGATCTCGATGTTGGCGCCATCGTCAGTACCAATAGTGAGTGCGCCATTGAGGGCGAGCTTCATGTTGCCGGTGCCTGACGCTTCAGTGCCAGCGGTGGATATCTGTTCTGACAGGTCAGCACCCGGCATGATGATTTCGGCCACGGAAACTCCGTAGTTTGGTATGAACACCAGTTTCAATTTATCCCCCACTATCGGGTCACTGTTGATGACCATGCCCACGTCATGAATTAGCCGGATGATGGATTTGGCCGTGTGGTAGCTGGATGCGGCTTTGCCGGAAAAAATGACGGTTCGTGGCACCCATGGGCCCTTCGGGTTGGCAATGATGGCCTGGTAACGGGTAATGACGTGCAGCACATTCAACAACTGCCGCTTGTATTCGTGGATACGTTTGACCTGTACATCAAACAGGCTGTCTGGACTGACAATGATGCCTGTTACCTTGTGGATGTATGCAGCCAGGCGAGCCTTGTTGGCACGCTTGACCGACATGAAGGCATCTGAAAAAGATGTGTCGTTTTTGTGAGCCGTGAGGCGTTTCAGCTGGTCGAGATCAAGGCGCCAGGATGAACCAAGACGGTCGTCCAGCAAACCGGCAAGCCCCGGGTTGGCTTGCGACAGCCACCGGCGAGGTGTGACGCCATTGGTCATGTTGGTAAACCGTTCCGGCCAGATGCTGGCGAAATCGGAAAAAATGGTTTGCACCAGCAATTCCGAGTGCAACGCTGAAACACCATTGACCTTATGACTGCCGACAATGGACAGGTGAGCCATGCGTATCCTGCGTTCGCCATGTTCATCAATCAGCGACAGGCGGGCCAGAAAGTCATGATCGTTGGGACGATGTTGCGCCGCTTCGTCAAGGAACTCCTTGTTGATTCGAAAAATGATCTCGAGATGCCGCGGCAGGACATGCTGCATCAGCGAAACTGGCCAGGTTTCCAGTGCCTCTGGCATGAGGGTATGGTTGGTGTACGAAAACGTCTTTCCGCACAGTGCCCAGGCTAGCTCCCACGGCATGCCATGGTCATCGCAGAGCACGCGCATCAATTCGGCCACACCAATTGCCGGGTGTGTGTCGTTGAGGTGGATGGCCACCTTGTCGGCAAGATTGGCAAGTGATGGGTACTCCTTGAGATGGCGGCCTACCAGATCCTGAACGGATGCTGCGACAAAGAAGTACTCCTGTTTGAGACGCAGTTCACGCCCTGCCGGCGTGCTGTCGTTGGGATACAGCACCCAAGAGATGTTTTCGTATTCATTCTTGGCACTCGCGGCACGCGCATAGTCGCCCGTGTTGAAAGCGCCGAGATCAATATGGGCGGGAGCTACTGCCTTCCAGAGCCGCAACGTACTGACTTTGGTGGTGGCATGGCCGGGAATGACCATGTCATAGGCTTTGGCCTCCACTTCCCCTGACGGTTGCCAGACTGCCTTGCCATTCAGATGCTCGACCCAGCCTCCAAAGCGTACCGGGTAGGTGATGTCTGCGCGTGGGAATTCCCAAGGCGTGCCGTCCTGAAGCCATGGATCCGGATATTCTGTCTGGCAGCCCCCCTGAATGTCCTGGGCAAACATGCCATATTCGTAACGAATCCCGTACCCGAATGATGGCAGGCCCAGCGTAGCCATGGAGTCCAGAAAGCAGGCAGCAAGTCGACCAAGGCCGCCATTTCCCAAGGCTGCGTCGGGCTCGCGCTCGGCCACGTCCTCCAGGGTTTGGGCGTGCTGTATGAGGCCCTGAGCTGCACTGCCTGTAAGGTTCAGGGCGGCCAGCGCGTTGGACAGTGTGCGACCCATCAGGAACTCCATGGACAGGTAAACCACCCGGCGTGCCTTCGTGGCACGATCATGCTCCTGGGTTTCAACCCAGCGTCTGGACAGGTGCTGGCGTGCCACCTGGGACACGGCTTGCATCAGGTCAGCGGTGGAGGCGTCTGCAGACGCAACCCCGACAGTGCTTAAGAGGTGCTCTTCGATCTGGGCGGCCAGGGCGTGTTTTGCTATCGGCAGGTTTGGGGTCACAAGAGCATCCTTTGAGTGGCTGCGGGGGGC
>JAABRC010000437.1 GCA_011391115.1 Candidatus Egaibacter danicus
GGGCTACGGTGCGGCTGCGATCCGGTGTGACCATGAATCGGAAGCGGTAGCCTCCCTCCACCGGTGCAAACGGCGACACATGGAACACCTTGGCGGCGCGTTGCTCGACCCCAAACTGTGGGTGGTCGAGCAGATAGCAGTGGCGCTCGCCAAAGGTATTGTTCACTTCAACCACGATGGCGCGCAACGAGCCATCCTTGCGATGGCAGTACCAGAAGCTCACGGGCTTGAAGGTGTGGCCGAGCACCCGCGGGTAGCAGTGCAGCCAGACTTCACCGTCGGCAGGATCTGAATGCTCGCTGTTGGCCACGCTTCCTATGCCCTCGCGTGCCAGCAATTCGTCCAGCCACCCCAGTGCGCCGCCCAACGCAGGACTACGCCCGTCGCCGTGGTCAGCGTCGTGGAAACTCAGCGGAGAAAAGCGGTTGCAGGCCAGTGTGCCCCCGCCGTGGGTGCGCATGTGGCGCAGGGGCAGCATCAGGAAATAGTTGCCGTAGGCGAACGCATTGCGCACCGGCGCCAGCCGCGTGTGGCGCACTTGCCCAAAGCCGATCAGGGGGCCGAGCGGTTTGGTGGGAATTGCGGGAGTGCCAGGCATGGTGTCTAATCAGTCTGCAGCAGTTTGGCAACCGACAGGCCTGACTTCAGGCCGTCCTCATGGAAGCCATAGCCGGTCCAGGCACCGCAGAAATAGGTGTTGTGCTGGCCCTGCAGCGTAGCGACCTGCCCTTGGGCGCGGATCGCCGCCACATCAAACACGGGGTGGGCATAGTCAAAGCTGGCATGCACATGTTCAGGGGCTATGGGATCGACCGGATTCAATGACACCACCACCGGCTGGGTAAATGGCACCGGTTGCAACATGTTGATCAGGTAGTGCAGGCAGACCTGAGCTGCATCTTTTTGCGTGACGGCGGATCGCTGGTAGTTCCACGCGGCCCAGGCGCGCCGCTTTCGTGGCAGCACGGAGGTATCGGTGTGCAGCACTGCACGGTTAGCCTGGTAGCGGATGGCGCCCAGGGTGTCGCGCTCGGCGCGCGAGGCTTCCCCCCCCAGCAGTGCCAAGGACTGATCGGAGTGGCTGGCCAGCACAACCTTGTCGAAACGCTCGGATTGTCCCCCTGCATGAATGGTCACCCCCTGCGCATCGCGGGTGATCTGCTGCACAGGGGTGCGCAGGCGCTTGTCGGGGATCTGCGCCACGATTTTCTCCACGTACTGGCGTGCGCCGCCGGCGACTGTCCACCACTGGGGCCGGTTGGTGACCTGGATCAGGCCGTGGTTGTGGCAAAAGCGGATCATGGTTGCCACCGGAAATTGCAACATCTGGTCGGTTGGGCAACTCCAGATACAACCCAGCATCGGCAAAAAGTACCAATCCCGAAATTCACTGGACAGGTGGTGCTGGTCCAGAAACCCGGCCAGGGGCTGCATCAACTCAGCCTCTTCACCGCGCACCGCAAGGTCGGTGGCCAAGCGGTTGAAGCGCAGCACATCGCGCAGCATACGCAGAAAGCGGGGGTTGGCCAGGTTGCGGCGTTGCGCAAACACGGTGTTCAAGGATGAGCCGCTCCATTCCAACGGCGCTTTTCCTGGTGCTCCCGGCACCTGCACCGAGAACGACATGTCGGAACGCACTGTCGGAACCTGCAAATCGTCAAACAGCTTTATCAGCTGGGGGTAAGTACGCTCGTTGAACACCAGAAAGCCCGTGTCGACTCCGTGGGTGATGGACGGCCCCACGCTGTTCTGCGTCGCTGGCAATGTCAGGTCAACGGTGTGGGTATGGCCACCAAAGTAGTCGCCTGCCTCAAACAGGGTGATTGCGGCCTGTCCACGCAGGGCATGGGCAACCCCTAAACCCGAAATGCCCGAACCAACGATGGCGACTTTCATGGCGCAACCTCGCCGCAAGGCTGTTGAGAGCCGCTCGTTCGGCGGTGCAGGGGATGTTGGGGGAATCGCAAGGGTTGGTCCATTTCTATGTACTCAATGGTTATTTTGCGACTGTTTGGTAATTTATCGACTAAGAAAGTTTTTAACCCTACAGTGGAAATGGTTAACGAGGTCTAGATCGAGAGGGCCGCAGCTGTACGCGCCAGCCGGCAAAACGCGAGAACGTGCTCTACCAGGGCCGGTCAGACGCCGGCGTGGCAGTGAGCGGCAACAGTCGCTCCAGATTGATCTGGACCTTGACTTCCCGATGGGGAACGCTGGCCACAATGCGGAAATCGCGGGTGCTGGTCTCGCGGATCGTCGGCTCCATGGTGGGCATGCCGCTGCGGTTGACGAGCACTGCCACTCGGGGCGTGCTGGTGTTCAAGCCCCTTTTGATAACCACAGCTACTTCGTCGGTAGCAAGCCGCACAAAGGAGCCAGGCTGGTAAATGCCTACGGCCTTGATCAGCGCGGCGCCGGTTTCATCAACCTGGCGGTTTTCGTCAAAGTAGCAGGCCTGCATGGCCGCCGCAGGTGAGATGGGCACCCGCGAGGCCCGCGGTGCCAGCCGTGCTGCGAACATGTCGGCACGTTGGATCAGGCGAGCGATCTGCTGATAAACGCTACGGGCCTGTAACGGGCCCGGCACCTGCGTATGGTGGTCCCGCACAGCATTCAGCCAATCGGTTTCGACCACCCCCAGGTCGGCCAGCATGTCGGCAGACTTGTTGGCGTGCTCATCGATGACTTTGCGTTGTGCCGGAGAAGGCGCTTCCACTTGCCGGGTGAGCTGATCCTGAAGTCCGGTCATCCCAAGATTCATGGTCAGTGCGGCTTTGCACAGGCAATTTTCCTGCTCTTCTGGCCACTTGAGGACTTCCCGTGCGGCAAGGCCACACATGACGCTGACCAGCATGGCATGGGTTGCGCTGTACATGCGAACCTCTGTCGCCGAGAGGTGGATCAACGCAAACAGTGTGCCG
>JAABRC010000438.1 GCA_011391115.1 Candidatus Egaibacter danicus
CCGATCAGCAGGTCCGGGTGCTGGGCGATGTTGTGCTCCGGGGTGACCACGGCGCCGTGCAGTCCTTCGTAGAACAGCATGTCGGTGTCAGCAGGCAGGTCTTCCCATGGGGTAAACGTGCCAGGGCTCTGCTTGTAGGGAGCGGCCTCTTCGTCGTTGTGCAGGTACTTGCGTGCGCGACCGTTGCCTGATTTGGCATAGGTACCAAACAGCGACTCCAGCTCGCCGAACAGGTTGTTGTCCGGCCCGAAATGGCTGAAATTCATATTGCCGCTTTTCTCGGCCTCAGCCTGACGCAATTTCATTTCCTTGCGGTCGTAGCGGTGAAAGCTGTCGCCCTCGATGATGGCTGCCGTGACGTTCTCCCGCCGGAAAATATTGGCAAACGTGCGCGTCACAGTGGAAGTACCGGCGCCGCTGGATCCGGTGATGGCGATGATGGGATGGCGTTCTGACATGGAACTGGCTCCTAAACAAAAATAGTCTTCAAATTGACATCTAGCCCTCGCAGGATATGCGTGAGTAGCTATCTAATTAATAGCAAATATTGAAAATCAATCAATCCCTGAACAGGCTGCGTTTGGCAAACAGCGGGTTGTCCAGTTCTACCTGCACAGGCTCAGCGTGGTAGCGCTCAATACGCTCCACTTCATTACGTGAGCCAAATACCAGACCGATGCGCTGGTGCAGTGAGCTGGGTGCCACGCCCAATACTGGCTGGCGTCCTGTGCTGGCCCGGCCTCCGGCCTGCTCCATGATGAAACCTATGGGATTGGCCTCGTACAGAAGACGCAGCCGGCCAGGTTTGGATGGGTCTTTGGTATCCCGCGGGTACATGAACACGCCACCACGCATCAGGATGCGGTGCGCTTCCGCCACCATGCTGGCGATCCAGCGCATGTTGAAATCCTTGCCACGCGGGCCGGGTTTGCCTGCCAGGCATTCGTCCACGTAGCGCTTGACAGGCGCCTCCCAGAAGCGGCTATTGGATGCGTTGATGGCAAATTCCTGTGTGTCTGCCGGCACCTGAATCTGCGGGTGCGTGAGCATGAACTCACCCAGATTGGGGTCCAGCGTGAAACCCACCACCCCGTTACCTACTGACAGCACCAGCATGGTGGTGGGGCCGTATAGCGCATAGCCAGCCGCAGCCTGCTGGGCGCCGGGCTGGAAGAAATCAGCCTCCACCACATCGCGACCGCTGTCAATCACGTCCTGCGGCGCACGCAGGATGGAGAAGATGCTGCCCACCGACACATTCACGTCGATATTGGATGAACCATCCAGCGGGTCAAACACCAGCAGGTATTTACCACGGGGTTGCTGCGCCGGAATCTGGTAGGGCTCTTCCATCTCTTCCGATGCCATGCCCGCCAGATGGCCGCCCCATTCGGTCAGCCGGGTGAAATACTGGTTGCTGATGACATCGAGTTTTTTCTGGGTCTCGCCTTGCACATTGATCGAGCCCCCCGCATCGGCGTCGTGGTTGCCCAGCATGCCGCCGAGTTCACCAAAAGCAACGGCACGGGCAATGGCCTTGCAGGCCAGCGCGACATCCAGTACCAAGGCGTTGAAGTCACCACTGGCACTGGGGAAGCGTCGCCGTTCTTCAATGAGGTACTGCGTGAGCGTAAAACGCTTGGACAAAGGCATGAGAAGTTCTCCCGATAGTTGAAATTCTTGGATGGATGGGTCAGGCAGGCAGTGCGGCCTGGCGCAGCGTGTTCATCACACCGCGGTAGCCGCCGTCGGCATCGGGTGCGCCAAACACGGCACTGCCTGCGACGCAGGTGTCGGCACCAGCGGCCACGATGCGCTGGATATTGTCTGCCTTCACGCCACCATCCACCTCCAGCCAGATGGGCTGGCCACCTGCTGCGGTGTAGGCATCAATCTTCCGGCGTGCCACTTTCAGTTTGGGCAGCGTGGCATCGATGAACTTCTGTCCGCCAAAACCGGGGTTCACACTCATCAACAGCACGATGTCCAGCCGGTCCATCACGTGGTCCATCCAGTCCAGTGACGTGGCGGGGTTCAAGACGATGCCCGCTTTGCAACCGTGGTCGCGAATGAGTTGCAGGGTGCGATCCACATGACGGCTCGCCTCAGGGTGGAAAGTGATGATGTTGGCGCCGGCTTTGGCAAACAGCGGAATCAGCGCGTCCACCGGCTCCACCATCAGGTGCACATCGATACCGATCTTCACGTGCGGACGAATGGCTTCGCACACCAGTGGGCCAATCGTGAGGTTGGGCACGTAGTGGTTGTCCATCACGTCAAAGTGCACCAGATCAGCACCGGCACTTTCAATGGCACGCACCTCTTCGCCCAGACGGGCGAAGTCGGCTGACAGGATGGAGGGTGCGAGGCGGATGGAATCAGTCATGGTGGGCTTTCAGGATGAGCGGGAGGTAGTGGCTGCAACGGCGGTGTTCGAGGCGTGCCACTCGCGCAGATGGGCCACCGTAACTCCCTGCAAAGTGGGCAGCACCCGCAGCGCACCCGTGAAATCATGGTGTGCCGTGAAGCTGTTGGGCGTGATCAGGGTGGCCAGACCCGCCTTGACGGCGGCTTTCAATCCATTGGCCGAGTCTTCAAAAGCCAGGCATTCCTGCACAGGTACCTGCAGACGCTTCAGCGTTTGCAGGTACACCTGCGGATGCGGCTTCTTCTGTGGTGCAGTTGACGCGTCTTCGACCACCGAGAAATAGTGCATCCAGTCCGGACCGATGGCGGTACGCAGCAGCGCCGCAATGTTGACCGGCGAGGTGGTGGTGGCAATGGCCAGCCGCAAACCTTCCTGATAGGCCGACTCGATGAGACGCAAAACACCGGGGCGCAACTGCACGGCACCGTCCTGCACCGCACGCTCATACGCGGCCGTCTTGAGCTCATGCATGCGGTTAACGGTGTC
>JAABRC010000439.1 GCA_011391115.1 Candidatus Egaibacter danicus
TGGACGCTGAGCTCCACCGCCTGCGCCAGATCAGCATCGTCCAGAATGACTTGCGGGTTCTTGCCCCCCATCTCCAATTGCACTTTCTTGAGGTTGACAGCGCATTGCTGGGCAATACGGCCACCCACACCCTGGGAACCAGTGAAGCTGATGGCATCAATACCGGTGTGATTGACCAACGGGTCGCCAATCACACTGCCGCGCCCCATCACCAGGTTGAATACGCCTGCCGGGATGCCGCTGCGGCTGATGATCTCGGCCAGCGCCCAGGCGCAACCAGGCACCAAATCGGCAGGCTTCAGCACAACGCAGTTGCCATAAGCCAGCGCAGGCGCAACTTTCCAGGCGGGGATCGCAATGGGGAAGTTCCAGGGCGTGATCAAACCAATGACACCCAGTGGCTCGCGAGTGACCTCTACCCCGATACCGGGGCGCACGGAGGGCACAGATTCACCGGCCATGCGCAGGCATTCACCGGCGAAAAACTTGAAGATGTTGCCGGCACGTGCAGCTTCACCAATCCCTTCGGGTTTGGTCTTGCCTTCTTCGCGGGCCAACAGGGTACCCAGTTCTTCACGGCGGACCAGTATCTCGGCGCCAATCTTGTCCAGTGCATCGGCGCGGGCCTGAATGCCCGAGGTGGACCAAGCAGGGAAGGCCGCACGTGCGGCCTGTACAGCTGCGTCAAGCTGAGCGGTACTGGCTTGTGTGTATTCGCCAATCACGTCGGCCAGGTTGCTGGGGTTGATGTTGGGGGTGTAGACTGATCCAGCGACCCATTGGCCACCGATCAGGTTGTCGTACTTTTGTGTCATGTGAATGTTCCAGAAAAATTGACTGATTTACTGAGGTCCGAGCGTCTTGATCAACGCGGCCAGCTCTTCCACCTCATTGGGCTTGAGATCAGTCAGCGGTGCGCGTACTGGTCCGGCGTCGTGACCCACTATCCTGGCGCCTGCCTTGACTATACTCACAGCATACCCCTGCATCTTGTTGCGAATAGCCAGGTACGGCATGAAAAAATCATGCAATAGCCGGTGCTGGGTCTTCAAGTCATCAGAAGCCACAGCATGGTAAAAATCCATGGCAGTCTTGGGAATGAAGTTGAACACAGCCGATGAATACACCGGTGTGCCCAATGCTTTGTACGCCGCGGCATATACCTCAGCAGTCGGCAGGCCACCCAAATAGGAAAACCGGTCGCCCATTCGCTGATAGATGGAAACCATGGTTTCAATGTCGCCGACGCCGTCCTTGAAGCCAATCAGGTTGGGGCAACGATCCGCAAGTTTCGCCAGCGAGTCAGGCGTGAGTTTGCAGACGTTGCGGTTGTACACAATGACGCCGAATTTCACACTTTTGCAGACAGCTTCCACGTGGGCAATCAACCCCTCCTGGCCGGCTTCTGTCAAATAGTGAGGCAACAGCAAAATGCCATGTGCGCCTTGCCGCTCGGCTTCCTGAGCACAGGCAATTGCGAAACGTGTGGGCCCACCAGCACCCGCGATGATGGGCACCTTGCCACGGCAAGTTTGCACCGCTGTCTTGATGATGGCCGGGTATTCATCGCCCGTCAGCGAAAAAAATTCGCCAGTGCCCCCTGCGGCAAACAACGCCGTTGCACCATAGGGCGCCAGCCACTCCAGACGTTCGATATAGCTTTTGGGACGGAAGTCACCCTGCTCGTCAAAGTCGGTTACCGGGAAAGACAACAGTCCGGAGCTGACGATGGTCTTGAGGTCTTGGGGATTCATGGTGTGTCCTTTGCTTTGATCAATTCAGTGGGGTTGCGTCAGATAAAAATCGGTTGCCTTCTGGTTCAGAACCGTGGCTTGACCTGCTGCCAGTCAGGCCGATAGCGGCGCATTTGTGCCACGTCATTGCGGGTACGAATCCTGCAGCGTTGATACGCTTCATGCAGCTCGGCCAGCTTATCGTGATCGAGTTCCACGCCCAGACCCGGCTTGTCCGTCAGGTGGACGCACCCGCCCGTGATAGGCACTTTGCCGCCCACCAGGACTTCGTCGCTCTGCCACGGGTAATGGGTGTCGCAAGCATAGGTGAGGTGGTGTACCGACGCCGCCAGATGCGTCATGGCCATCAGGCTGATGCCCAGATGCGAGTTGGAGTGCATGGACAAACCCAAGCCAAATGCCTGACAGGTACGCGCCAGCGCCTGCGTCGCGCGCAGACCACCCCAGTAGTGATGGTCAGACAGCAGGATTTGTACAGAATTGAGTTCCACACTCCGCCGCAACTCGGCCCAATTGGTTACCACCATGTTGGTTGCCAGCGGCAAGCCAGTCGCTTTGTGCAACTCGGCCATACCCTCCAGCGTCGGCGTGGGATCTTCGTAGTACTCCAGGCAGCCAGCCAGCTTTTCGGCAACACGCAAGCTGGTTGCCATGGTCCAGTTGCTGTTGGGATCAATGCGCAGCTGATGCGTCGGAAAAGCCGCCTTGAGCGCGAGAATGGCGTCCGCTTCCGCCTGGGGATCAAACACGCCCGCCTTGAGCTTGATGCTCTCAAAACCATATTGGTCAATCATCTGCCTGGCTTGCTCGACGATCTGCTGCGGGTTGACGGCTTCGCCATAAGGATCGGATGCGTATTCAGGATCGACCGAAGCATCCCATTTGTAGAAGAGATAGGCTGAATAAGCCACCTTGTTACGGACGGCGCCGCCCAGCAACTCCACGAGTGGGATACCCAACGTGCGGGCCTGCAAGTCGAGGAATGCAACCTCAAAGGCCGAGAATGCGCTATTAACCAGGTTGCCACCCAGCGAGCCGGGTGCCAGCTCCATTTCCACGTGACCTGTTCTCGCCTGAGGCGCGTGTGCCAGCACCCGTGCCCACAACCCGTTCAGGTCGAATGCGGATAGACCCACCAGGCTT
>JAABRC010000440.1 GCA_011391115.1 Candidatus Egaibacter danicus
GAATTGCTGTTTGGCCGTTTGACGGATGGCGGGCGCTTGACGGTTGATCTGGACGACAAGGACGAAAGCAAGACCGAAGTCTTGCTCGACATTCAACCCTTGCCGGAGAAGAAGGGCCGGGCCAAGCCGGAGGAAGCCACCGCAGGTTGAGAGCTGGCGTTACGTGCACAGCGAAAAGGGGCCCGTTCGCTGAATTGGGCCCTTTTTTGCTTGTCGGGAGCGTTGTGGTGCGGGGATTATTTGAATCCCACACGGTCCAGCATTTGTTGCACCTTGACCTGGTTCATTCCCACCACGCTGATCGGAATGGTCTCGCTCTTGAAGTTGCCGCCGGTTAAGGCCTGCAGGGCGGGATTGTTGATCTTGACTCCTTTAGAAACTGGCCACTCGTTGTTGCCGTTAGCGAAATGGTCCTGCGCAGACGCGCTGGCTAGGTACTCCAGGAATTTGATGGCATTGGCCGGGTTCTTTGCGTTCTTCGCCACTGCCCCTCCTGCGATGTTCACGTGGGTGCCCCAGCTGGTCTGGTTCGGGAACACGACGCCAACGCGCTCCACCACCGTACGGTCCTCGGATTTGCTGGAGCGCATCAGGCGGGCCAGGTAATAGGTGTTGGTCACCGCAATGCCGCATTCTCCGGATGCAACGGCCTTGATCTGGTCGGTGTCGCCACCCTTGGGCGCACGCGCCATGTTGGAAACCATGCCTTTGAGCCATTGTTCTGCCGCAGCATCGCCTAAGTGTTCGGTCACCGACCCGAACAAGGACAGGTTGTAGGGGTGCGAACCCGAACGAATGCACAGCTTTCCCATATTCTTTGGGTCGCCGAGTTCTTCGTAGGTGTCCACATCCTCTTTTTTGACCTTTGCCTTGTCGTAGACGATGACGCGGGCACGGGTTGAAAACCCAAACCATGGAGTTTCTCCGGCGGGCGTGGTCTTGCCGCGATACTGTGCTGGGATTGCGTCGTCCAATGCCTTGGATTTGATGGGTTGGAATAGACCTTCAATTTCACCGCGCCACAGCCGACTGGCATCGACCAGCAAGATAATGTCGGCAGGCGATGCACTGCCTTCGGCCTTCAAGCGGGCCAGAATACCGGCATCGTCAGCGTCCACACGGTTGAGCTTGATTCCCGTTGCCTTCGTAAAGTCGGAATACAGCGCCTCGTCCGTGGGGTAGTGGCGTGCAGAATAGACGTTCAGGACTTGTTCCTGCGCCAGGGTTGCGCCGGTGGCCATACAGACCAGGCAGGCAATTGCAATCTGTTTTTTCATTGTGATTTCGTTTCGTGGGTTGGAAGTCGATTTTTCTGCCATCATATTACAAACACGAATCATTCTCAATCAGTTGACTTTGATATGGCTTAAATTCTCATGAAATATTTTCTTGCGGTAGTTTTGACAATGGGTTTGATCGGCTGCGCCAGTGCGCCCAAAGAGGTTGTCCCAACTGAACCGCCTATTGTTCCGAGTGCTCCTGTCGTAGTCGTGGTTCCCAAGATACCGCCGCGCATTGGTCTTGCCCTGGGCGGCGGCGCGGCACGCGGTTTTGCACATGTGGGCGTCATCCAGGTGCTCGAAGAGGCTGGCATTCGACCAGATTTGGTTGCCGGAACCTCGGCGGGTAGTCTGGTGGCCGCCTTCTATGCCAGTGGCAAGACCGGAAAACAGCTGCAGCATGTGGCAGAAACGATGGAAGAAGCAGCCATTGCTGACTGGACGCTGCCTCTGTTCAACCGTGGCATGCTGCGTGGGGACGCGCTGGCGCGCTACGTGAACGGCCAAGTGGGCTCGCGTTTGATTGAGGACTTTGCGCTGCCGCTGGGCATCGTAGCAACCGATCTCAATAGCGGTCAGAGCATGCTTTTCCAACGGGGTGATACGGGTACGGCGGTGCGGGCGTCCAGCGCCGTTCCCGCCGTGTTTCAACCGGTCAGGATTTCCGGGCGGGATTATGTGGACGGCGGTCTGGTGTCACCAGTGCCGGTGCGTGCGGCGCGACAGATGGGTGCCGAGTTGATTATTGCGGTTGACATTTCCAGCCCCCCGGAAGGCAATTTGGCCGGGGGAACGCTTGATGTCCTGCTTCAGACTTTCTCCATCATGAGCAAGAGCATCAACTACTTCGAACTCAAGGAAGCCGATGTTGTGGTTCGACCTGCCTTGCCGGGCGTCTCCAGCTCTGATTTCAGTTCGCGCAAAAAGTCGATTGAAGCGGGACGCCGTGCCATGTTGCAGCTGATGCCGCAGCTTCGCGCTGCCATTGCGGCCAAGACGCATTGAGATTGGAAGGACCAAAAAAAAGGCCCCGTTTTGCAACGAGGCCTTGAAGGGATCCCTGAACCTGATGGTTTCGAAAGGACCCGAGGAGACAACCTGTGGAAACACATTTGTTTCCGAATTGGTTAAATTATGTCAGGGTTTTCCCTGCGCACCTAGAGTCCACGCTCCAAATTAACGCTTCTTGGCAGCTTGCTTGGTTGCGTTGCTCGCTGTAGCGGCAACGGCGTTGAAGTTGGCTTCAGCCATTTCGGTGGCTTGCTTGACGGCCTTTTGCACGGATTCCAGGGCATTGTTGGCAGCGGATACCGTGCTTTTCATGATGGCAACAGCGGACTCAGAGCCAGCAGGTGCATTCTTGGCCGCGCTGTCGACCAGGCCCATGAACTTCTTCTGCGCATCAGCGGCTTGTCCTTCGAAGTTCTTGCCAAATTCAGCGGTCGTGCTGGTTGTGATGTCGTACAGGTGACGGCTATAGGCAGCGGTTTTTTCAGCCAAAGGCTGGAACAGGCCGGACTGCAGCGCCAACAGCTCTTGTGCGTCCTTGACGCTCAACATGGACTGGGTGTGGGCGTTGGCTTCAGACAAGGCCGCCTTGGAGGCTGTCAG
>JAABRC010000044.1 GCA_011391115.1 Candidatus Egaibacter danicus
TTCTTGCCTTTGGCGCCGCCGGAATCCATCACGTAGCTGAACTTGATTTCTTCTTCGCCCGAGCCGTGCAGCACCGCTTGCTGCACCGCCTGCGACAGGCTGTCAAAAGAGGCCTCAATATCGAACTTGTAGTGTTTGGCCAGACTCTCCAGCATGGCAAAGTAGTAGCCATTGCGCCGGTCCCAGCCCTTGATGGCGCCGCTGGCCAGGCTGAGCGTGGGGAAGGCAACGACGCGCGCAGGGTCAAAAAACTCCATCGAACCCAGACCGTCACACGCCGGGCACGCACCCATCGGTGAGTTGAACGAAAACAACCGCGGCTCCAACTCGCTGATGGAATAGCTGCACACGGGGCATGCAAATTTGGCGTTAAACAGGTGCTCTTTTGGGCTGTAGCCCTCGTCAGTATTGCCTGAGGTGCTATCAATTTCGAGAACTATGGCTCGCCCATCGGCCACACGCAGAGCCGCTTCAAAACTCTCGGCCAGGCGTTGAGTCAGGTCCGGGCGCACCTTGATACGGTCAATCACCACGTCGATGTCGTGCTTCTCGGTTTTCTTGAGTGGCGGCAATTCTTCGAACTCGTAAGCCTTGCCATTGACCCGGAACCGCACGTAGCCCTGCGCCTGCATCTCGGCAAACACATCCAGAAACTCGCCCTTTTTTTCACGCGCCAGCGGCGCCAGAATCATCAGGCGGGTGTCTTGCGGCAGCGCCAGCACGGTATCCACCATCTGGCTGACGGTCTGGGACTGCAGCGGCAAACCATGGTCCGGGCAATACGGTGTGCCGGCGCGGGCAAACAGCAAGCGCAAATAGTCGTGAATCTCGGTAACGGTACCCACTGTGGAGCGGGGGTTGTGAGACGTGGCTTTTTGCTCGATGGAGATGGCCGGGCTCAGGCCCTCGATCACGTCCACATCGGGCTTGTCCATCAGCTGCAGAAACTGCCGGGCATAGGTGGAGAGGCTTTCCACGTACCGGCGCTGGCCTTCGGCGTACAGCGTGTCAAAAGCCAGGCTGGACTTGCCCGAGCCGCTCAGGCCGGTGATGACCACCAGCTGGTTGCGCGGGATGTCAACGTCGATGTTCTTGAGGTTGTGGGTTCGCGCGCCGCGTATGCTGATCTGGCGGGCGTTGAGCGGTATCGGCAGGCGGTCGGCTTCGGAATCAGGTAGGGGCATGGGTGGCGGGCAGCGCGTGGGCAACCCTAGATGATAGCCATCAACGGCTAACCTCCAGCAGCCATGACTGGAACAGCGCCACTACGGCGCTGTGCGAGACGTCCTGCACCCCCCGCTCGCGCGGTTCAGCAAACCAGTAACCGTGGGCGTCGGTGAGCTCGTGGTCGTCCAGCCGACGCAGGCGGTGCTCGGCCAGGTCGCGCGCTACCATGGGGGCGTCAACCACCGCAACGCCTGCACCGGACACGGCTGCATTGATAGCCTGGTCCATCGTGGAAAAAGCAATGCCCGGCCGCGGGTCAACAGACCGGATACCCAGCGAGGCAAACCAGTTTTCCCAAATGGGCAGGCGTTTGTTGCCACTCAGAATGTGCAGCAGCGTCACTTTGGAGAGACTGGGGGCCACGCCGTCCTGCCACAGCTCGGGGCTGGCTACGGCGATGTGCTGCTCCTGGCGCAACAGGCGGCAATCACATTTGGCCCAGGGTTCGGCCAGAAACATCACCAGGCAGTCGTATTGCCGGGCTTCGCGCAGTGTGGTGACGGTGTTGGTGGTGATGGACAGATCAATATCAGGGTGCCGGCCGTGAAAGCTGCGCAGGCGCGGGGCCAGCCAGCGCGAAGCAAAGGTTTCGGGCACGTTGACCGCAATACGCTGGCGTGCGCCCAAATGGTGAATCTGCTCTATGGCACTGGTGATGGTGCCAAACGCCATGTCCAGACTCTTAGCCAGCACGCTCCCGGCGGGTGTCAGGATCAGGCCCTGGTAATGGCGCACAAACACGGGTTTGCCCAGCCAGTCTTCCAGCTGCTTGATCTGGCGGCTGATGGCGCCCTGTGTGACATGGAGCTGGTCGCCAGCCCTGGTGAAGCTTCCGGTGCGGACGGCGGCGTCAAAAGCGCGCAGGGCGTTGAGTGGGGGCAGGCGTTTCATGAGACAGGACTCTACAAGGAGTTTGGGTCTGTGGGCCGCTCAAGCCGTACCGGCAGATCGGGGACAATGGCGGTTTTCCTTATCTGCCACCACTTTTTGTGGGTCTTCAGCGAATTTCAGGGTGACACAGTCTTCAGTTCTTTCCCCGGGGGATGCACCTGTCGTGCAAACTTCCCCCGAATCATCCAATGCCATGACGGCGCTTGAACGGCGTGCCAGCCTGTCGCTGGCCACTATTTTTGCATTGCGCATGCTGGGACTGTTTCTGGTGTTGCCGGTTTTTGCGCTGGAGGCGCGCAAGTACGTAGGCGGCGATGATCCCGCACTGATCGGTTTGGCCATGGGTATTTACGGCTTGACGCAGGGTTTGCTTCAGATTCCCTACGGCATGGCGTCGGACCGCCTGGGGCGCAAGCGGGTGATCGTCTTTGGGTTGCTGGTGTTTGCCCTTGGCAGTTTCGTGGCGGCTTCTGCTACCAGTTTGGGCTGGTTGATGATTGGCCGATCGATCCAGGGGGCAGGTGCCGTATCCGCCGCCGTAACGGCTTTGCTGGCTGACCAGACCCGGGACGAGGTACGGACCAAAGCCATGGCGCTGGTCGGTGGCAGTATTGCCTTGATGTTCGCTGTATCCCTGTTATTGGCTCCTTTGCTTGTCGTTTCAATCGGCCTGGGTGGGCTTTTTGCCTTGACAGGGGCACTGGCGCTTGGTGGGATTGCCGTGGTGATCTGGGGGGCTCCCGCCGAACCCTTGCAGCACAAGAACCTGCCGCGCGGTCGTCTGTCGGAAGTGCTGGGGCAAGCAGCTTTGTTGCGACTGAACTTTGGGGTGTTTGTGCTGCATGCGGTACAACTGGCGATGTGGGTGGCGATTCCCGCGTTGCTGGTGCAGGCGGGGCTAGCCAAAGAACATCATTGGTGGGTTTATTTGCCGGCTGTTCTGGCTTCATTTGTCGTCATGGGCACAACCCTGTTTCCACTGGAAAAACGGGGCTACCTGCGCGCCGTATTTCTGTTGGCCATTGGTCTGATTGCGCTGGTGCAACTGGGTCTGTTGTGGAGTGTGTTTTCTGGCGCCGGTGTGGTGCCTCTGTCTGTCCTGTTATTTGTGTTTTTCTGCGGTTTTAACGTGCTGGAGGCCAGCCAGCCCAGTCTGGCCTCCAAAGTGGCTCCGGCACACGCGCGGGGCATGGCGCTGGGCGTCTACAACACCTTGCAATCGTTGGGATTTTTTGTCGGTGGCGCGCTAGGCGGTTGGCTGGTCAAAAATGTAGGGATGCAGGGTCTTTTTATGGCTTGTGGTGCTGGAATGCTGCTTTGGCTGGTGGTTGCCTGGCCCATGCAAACCCCGTCGCCAAAGGCGGGATAATCATCTAATTCAGGAGAAAACCATGGCATCAGTCAACAAAGTTATTCTGGTCGGTAATTGCGGGCGTGACCCCGAAATCCGTTATCTGCCTTCTGGCCAGGCGGTAGCCAATATCAGCATCGCAACGTCCAGTCGCCGCAAGGATAAGAACACGGGTGAGAGCATTGAAGATACGCAATGGCACCGCGTGACGTTTTATGACCGGCTGGCTGAAATCGCTGGCGAATATGTCAAAAAAGGGCAACCCATCTACGTCGAGGGCCGCCTGAAATACGGCAAATACACAGATCAGGCTGGCGTGGAGAAAAACACGGTTGACATCATTGCCACCGAAATGCAACTACTGGGCAAACGCGAAGGCTTGGGCGGACCCAGCGGCGACGACAGCGGCGGGGGTTATTCGCGGCCCGCACCTGCATCGCGGCCGGCGGCTTCACAGCCGCGCCAGCAGACGCCCGCACCCGTCAAACCATCCAGCGGATTTGATGACATGGACGACGACATTCCGTTCTAAACGGTCCTCGCACCGTTCAAATCAAAAAAAGCCCGCAGCGTTTTGCACTGCGGGCTTTTTTTCAAAGGATGACTGGTGGGGCCGATACGAGGGTCAGTGTCAGTAGGTCTTACCCTTGGTAACCAACTCCCGCGTGATGCGCCATTCACCTTTGATGAACTCAAGTGTCAGTGTTTTTTCCACCACATCCTTGTAGTCGACAGAGCCATATTCCTGGGTGAACGCCACATCGGCGACATTAGCTTCACAGCGCAACGGTCGCATGTTCTTGAGAACGGCTTTCACCTCACCCTGTTTCGCGATTCGCTTCTTCCGTAACTCTTCCCATGCGGCGTGTGTCAGGCCTTTGGCCGGCACAAACGTGTCGCTGTAGGCGCCCAGATATGCACTCGCATCCTTGCGATTCCAGGCACTTGCCCAGGCTTCAACTGCGGGTACTACCTTCTGGCAATCGCCGCCAGCAGGGGCAGGAACCGGTGCAGGTTTGACCGGCGGCGCGGGAGGCGGAACAATCGCTTGGGTAACTTCGGCCTTGGGGAGGTTTTCTTTGTCCAGAACGATCAAGGCTGGCAGTTCGGTACTGCAGCGCTTCAGATCATCGTCCTCGCCGTTGCCTCCGACTGCTGGAGGATGCTCGTTTTCAATCGGGCGCAACTGCAAGGCGCTCAGCAAGGTGCCTGCTGTGGCCAGCACGCGTACCTTGGCCAGTCGCAGATCAAACTCAGCGTTGCTCAAGGCGCGACGCGCCTGATACAACTCATTTTCAGTATCCAGCAGGTCCAGCAAGGAGCGTTGGCCAATGTCAAATTGCTGGCGGTAGGCCTCGCGGGCCTTCGCGGTTGACAGTTCGTGTTGTGCCAGGAATACGATTTGTTGCTCAAGGCGGCCGACATCGTTGTAAGCAATCTGCGTGGTCTGGCGAATGTCGCGGCAGGCTTTGTCGCGCAACTCATAGGCTGCGTTGAGTCTGGAGACATATTGGCTGATGCGTGCAGTGTCGGCCCCACCGCGATACAGGTTGTAGTTCAATACAAGCTCGATCGCAGCATCGCGGTATTTGCCGGAGATGCCACTCTGGTTACGCTCCAGGCTTTGACGGGCACGCAATTCCAGTGTGGGGTAGTTGGCCGCACGCCTGACATCGGCATCCGCACGATAGGCACGAATGGTTGACACTGCGCCAAGGAATTCGGGGTTGTTCGTGATGGAGTCAGCCAGTAGACTTTCGCGGGCTGGCAGGAGTTTGTCCAGGGTCGGCGTAGTTGCCAGATTCTGTGCTGGCATATCGCCAGTCAGGCGCTGATACCTGGCCGACACGTCGTGCAGATTGCTGGCTTCGGTCAACCAGTTGGACTCAGCCAATGCCATGCGCCCAGACGCCTGTTCCAGATCCACCCGGCGACCAACACCGGCCGAAACACGACTGGCGAGTCGCTTCTGGACGTCGACGTGCGTAGCATAGTTGTCACGCGCCAATGCCAGGGCTTCGCGGTAGCGCTGAACATCCAGATAGGCGCGCACGGTCTCCAGTGCAATTTGATCGCTGGCGCTGAGCAGTTCATAGTAGGCAACCTGCCGGCTGTGACCCAGACGGCGCACTTCGCTGGAAGTTGCATAGCCATCAAACAGCATCTGGCGCAACTGGATGGACGTGGTGGACCCGGTGTATGTGCGGGAGGAAAGGGTTGGAGTTGAAATGCTCTCCCGGCCGAGAGCAGCTTCCAGATCAACCCTGGGCCGCCAGCCTCCTTTGGCGACATCCTGTTCGCTTCTGGCTGCTTCAAGGTTTTGATATCGGAACTTTACTTCAGGGTTTTGCAGAACGGCACGCTCAACGGCATCCTTGAGATTGCCAGACGCTTGCGCGAACGCCTGGCTACAAAACAGTCCGATAGCAGTAGCAGTCAGTAAACAGGGCTTCAAGTTCATCGTATTTCAACGCTTATCTTTTTTTATGGAGCGATATGCTTTGACCGGCATTGTGCGCCTGCCGTCCACGATAGGAGTCGCAGGAATTATAGGAGGCACGCCGAAAATGCCCTTATGAATCAATGACTTTTCTCACAAGCTCACCATTTGTTGCAGTTTTTTTACGATTTGCCGGGTTTAAACTGGTTTGGGCAGGGCAACGTCTATTGGTGATAGTGTTTGCGTGGCTGGTGGGAACATGGTCCTATTCGGCCCCTGATTTTGACCGCATGCTCGAGTTGGTAGTTCAGCGTTGGGGCGGCACTGCTACCAATAAGTTCCAGAATTGGCGAAATCTTGTCCTGACCGGCGGGTCAGGGTCCGAGATGGAGCGGCTGTCGAAAGTCAACGAATTTTTCAACCGGCAGGTCACATTCGGGGAAGATTCGGCCATTTGGGGCCAAGCCGACTACTGGGCGACACCCCTTGAAACATTGGGCCGGGGTAGTGGAGATTGTGAAGATTTTGTCATCGCCAAGTACTTTACGCTCCGCCTCGTCGGTGTCGGACCCGACAAGCTCCGTCTGATTTACGTCCGCGCCCGCACGGGCTCTGCCGAAAATGTGGCCCCCCAGGCGCATATGGTGCTGGCCTACTATGCGCAACCCGAAGGCGAGCCGCTGGTTCTGGATAACCTGATCAGTGACATTCGTCCAGCCTCACGCCGCCCGGATTTGACGCCTGTTTTCAGCTTTAACAGTCAGGGCATTTTTGCCGGGGCATCCAGCACCCAATTGGCCCCGGCAGTAGGCTCCGGGCGGCTTTCCCGCTGGGAAGACCTTATTAAGCGTGCTCGCGCCGAAGGCCTTGAATGAGAATGACAGATTGAGGAGTATCTAAATGTCCATGTATCGCCAACTTTGGCTTGCGATCATTGTCAGTACGCTGCTGGCGCTTTGCGGTGGGCTGCTGGCTTCGCTGCTCAGTGCGCGTGGCTACCTGGAGTCGCAGCTTTCTATCAAAAATACCGATAACGCTACCGCTTTGGCCTTGTCCCTGAGTCAAAGTAACCCAGAGGCGGTCATGGCGGATTTGGTCGTCGCTTCGCTTTTTGATCGCGGCCACTACGAGTTGATACGTATTACGGAGCCTGGCGGAAAGCCAATGACCGAGCGCGTGGCTCCCATGGGTGATTTGGGAGTGCCAGACTGGTTCGTGAAGTTGTTGCCGATTCATGCTGAGCCTGGGGTGGCTCAAATCAACAATGGATGGAAGCAGTTTGGTACGGTCACCCTGGTTAGCCACTCCAGGTTTGCCTATGGGGCACTGTGGAAGAGTGCGTACGAGATGGTGCTGGCTCTAACGGCAGCGGGCTTGTTTGGAGGCTATCTGGGCTCGTTGGTCCTGCGCCGCTTGCGCGCCCCCTTGAATACTGTCATCGAGCAGGCGGTTGCAATCACCCAGCGCCGATTTGTGACTGTGGACGAGCCTAAAGTACCCGAGCTCAAGCAGCTTGCCGCGGCAATGAATGCGACGGTGGGACGTCTCAAATCCATGTTTGAAGAGGAGGCGAACCGCCTGGAAGCCGTGAGACGCGATGCCAATTGCGATGCGCTTACCGGTTTGGCTAATAGAGGCTACTTTCTGGCCCGGCTGCATGATGGCGTGACTGCGGAGGACTCAGTCGGCGGGACTTTGCTTATTGCACGCCTTGCCAACCTGTCTACCCTCAATGAATCATTGGGTCGGACCGTTACCGACGAGTTGTTGCAGGCATTTGGTAAAGGTATCTCTGACTTTTCTATGCGTTATCCGGAAGCCCTGGCAGCCCGTTTGAACGGAGCAGACTTTGCGCTGTTACTTCCTGGCCTGGCACTGCCACAGGAGGAGGCGAATGCGCTACTACAAAACTTGATACTGGAGTCGGCAGCCTTTTTGCAAGAGCAACCAAGCACCTGGCTGGCCTGCGGCCATTTCTCCCGCGGACTCGATATGGAGTCAGTATTGGCTCAGGTGGACTCTGCACTTGCCGCAGTTGAGGCAGGAGGATGCAATGGTTTGCGCAGCATAGATATGCACGAAGGGGACGAAATCCCCAGAAGTGCCATTGAGTGGGCCAAGGTGATTCAACGCGCATTAGACAAGCGTTGGGTGAGACTCGTATCATTTCCCGTTACCGCACTCGATGGTCAGTTGCTCCATAGGGAGTGCCCGTTGCGGCTGATGTTCGACGATACGGGCGAATGGCAGCCGGCTGGCCGATTTCTGCCGGTGGCTGAGCGGCTCAAACTGACCCCAAGGCTTGACCTCGCCGCCGTGGCGCTGGGGCTTGATGAGCTTGAGGCCAAACCTCAACTCACAGGTCTGGCCATCAATCTCTCGGCAAGTTCTATTCAATTACCCGAGTTTCGTATCGAATTGCAGAAGATTCTCAGGCAACGCGAAAGTGCGTCTCGCCTGTGGCTGGAGGTTGCAGAAACGGGTGTGTTGGCGCATTTCGAAGCATTTCGTGCACTGTGTTCAGAACTTCGCGATATAAACTGCCGGTTGGGCATCGAACACTTTGGCAGGCAGTTCAGTGAATTTGGACGCATGCATGATCTGGGCCTCGACTACATCAAGGTAGACGCCAGCTTCATCAGAGGCCTTGCCTTCAACCCGGGCAATCAGGCCTTTCTAAAAGGGTTGTCGGTGATTGCCAAAGGAATTGGACTCACCGTGATCGCTGAAGGAGTGGATAGTGAATCCGATCTCCGAATTCTGGCCGATGTCGGGTTTGACGCAGCGACCGGTCCGGCGATAAAAGAAATCTTTTAAAAAGAATGGCCTGCCTGCCGGTGCAGCATGAAGGCCAGCCGAGCTCCACGAGGCAGATCAATCGACCTGAAGCTTGCCGTTGGTTAGCAGGTTCTGGATGATCGATTGATCGTTCAATGTGCCCCCGCTGGTAAGGTCAACGCCCTGCAGCACGATGGCCTGGTCGACGTAGGCTGCGTTATAGCCACTGATGAAGCCACCACCACTGCTGATGTGCACAGTAGTGTTGCCTCCGCTGGTTTCAAAGTGAAGGTAATTGAGCAAATTGCCTGCGGCAACACCGGAATGACTCTCGCCCTGGAGAAGGTCACGCAGGTCGAGTACATCGCCGCCAGCGCCAGAGGCGGCGTTGTCGAATATTTGTATGGTGTCGATCGCTGGCGTCCCAACTGCCCCTTTGTCTGATAGCGACCACACGAATACATCTGAACCATTGCCTCCTGACAGGATGTCATTGCCGCCGCCGCCTGCCAGTACGTCATTTCCGTCGCCTCCCAGAAGGGTGTCGTTCCCCAGCCCACCGCGCAGCACATCATCGCCCGTTCCACCGGTCAGCGAATCGTTGCCAAGATCACCCACCAGAATGTCGTTCCCAGCGGCTCCGTCGATCGTGTCATCCCCGGCGCCACCATTGATCAGATCATTGGCGCTGTTGCCTGTCAGTGTGTTGTTGCCCGAATCACCCCCGATCGAGTTGGTAATGGCACGCAGCGTG
>JAABRC010000441.1 GCA_011391115.1 Candidatus Egaibacter danicus
CTGCGTGCGATCAACTCCGGTGATTCAAGATGCAGCAGAGGTTGCCCAGCGGCGACGAAATCGCCGTGCGCCAGCGGTAGCGCAACGACACGCGAGGACGCGGGGGAAATCAAAGGAAAACGTTGCAACGGACGAAGGACGCCCTGCGCTTCCACCTGAAATTGCCAAGGGATCACCGTGAGCACCAGCAGGCTGCCGAGAATTAGCAGTGTGCGGCGTGTTTTGGGTGCCTTACGAATCGCATCCTTACGCTCGCGCCAAACCTTGATTTCTGACCATGCCGGCAAGACCACAAACCAGGCAATCTCGACGACGAACAGGAATACACCCAGCAGCTTGACGAAAAAATCGTAGACCATCACCGCTATACCAAGAAAGATGATCAGACGATACAACCAAGTCACATATGCAAAGACAATCAGCCATTTTTGACGCGTGGGTGGCAAATATTCAGGGGGTGGATCGCCCAGTCCAAACAAGGCTTCGCGCATGTGCCAGCGCGCCAGCGCAAACGAGCGTTGGTGCAGGTTAGGCATATCCAGCCAGTCACATAGCAAAAAATAGCCATCAAACCGCATGAAAGGACTTGCATTGATGGCAATCGTCGAAATCCAAGTGCTCGTGCACAACAAAAATGCAACGCCGCGCATTGTGCCGTCAGGTAATAAGGCCCAGGCTAGCGTGGCCCAAGCAGCCAGCCCAAGTTCAGTTGCGATACCGGCACCGCTGACCATCAAGCGACGACGGCGATCCGGCAATTTCCAAATATCGTTGACATCGGTATAGGCCATTGGCCACATCACAAGAAACGCCACGCCCATTACCGGCACGCGACAACCGCAGCGTTTTGCGGTCAAGGCGTGGCCGAACTCGTGCAGTATTTTGACAACGACCAATGCCACGCCATACCCAGCCAGACCATGCCAGGAAAATGTATCAATCAATGTCGCGGAAAACTGCTCCCATTGCCGAGCAACCTCAATTAGCCCAAGCAGCAATGCCGCCAGCGTTAACTTGAGAACACCCACCGTGTAGAGTGGTGCTACCCAAGGCTGTAGAAATACAAGGAGGCGGTCCGGGCGAAAAAGTGGCACACGGAAGAATAGGTAGTGATGCAACAACCACTTGCCCCACCCAGCTTTGCGTCGCTTGGCTATTTCGGTAAAGCGTCGCGAACCGGCGGCGCTATCAGCGCGCAGCAACTCATTGTCGGTAAGAAACTTGATTACGCTGTCGATGTCTTCGACCTCGACATCAAGTGTCGTTTCGCTATTTATTGCATCAACAACCGCATTGACATCCTCAAGATGCCAGCGGGCCAAAATTTCAAACGTGGTCCAGTCAATACGAAAGAACTGGTTGCGCACAGGGTCTTGTAACGACCAGGTAGGCCCGCCTTCGCCACTGATCGGTCCAGAATGTAGTGTTAGTTCTTCACGTAATAGGGGAATTGGTTTGGACGGCGGGGGTGGCGACGTCGTCCCGTCAGTGCTGTCCAAAGGGATACCGCTACGCATAACCGTCACCGTCGGTTCGTCGTCCGCCATTACAACCCCACGAAATTGCGCAGCGCGGCGAGTGGCTTGCGCAACACCCAGTAACCCGCAGGAACCCAGCCACCTGCGATCTTGGCCGTTCCCTTGAGCCCGACACGGTGCAAGGGTTCCCCCGCCGGGATGGCTGCACGCAGACGATAGGCGAAATTGCCATCGGGTCGTTGCTGGGGTTCGTGTGCCAGGTAGCGCAAGCGAGCTGAAACCGGCGACAACGGTTTGACGTTCAGATACAGAGTAACGCTGGCATCCGGGGCAAGATCGATCGCATCAAAGAGCGAGAGCCAAGCTTCGACTTCGACATCGTGCTCATCGGTCACCATCATCACCCGCTCACCAGTGGCAATCGGCTTTCCGATCAGTTCTGTCGGGTCGTCAAACAGCACCACGCCGCCGCGCGGAGCGGCAACTCCGGCACGCTGGTTCAATTCGCGCAGATAGACAGCCTCCGCCTTTTTTTCTTCCACACGTCCCTGGGTAATGCCCAACTGCCCCTTGCTACGGGTATCGAACAAGGCTTGCTGGGCGAACTGGCGGTATTCTGCCTCGGCCGTAGCAAGAGCCTGCTCCGCCACGATCAACCGGCTGGCGAGCGTGGTGCGGTCGAACTCAAACAGCAGGTCGCCTGCCTTTACCGCCTGATTGGGCTGCACCATCACCTTGTCAATCACGCCATCCAGTGGGGCACGAATGACGGCGGGATTGGCCGCCACCAACTCGCCTGGGGCCAGCACAGTAAGGCGCACCGGGAACAGCAGCGCCCCAATAATCAAGAAGCTCCAGCGCAGGCGTGGCTTGCACCAGGCTGAGCGAATGCTTGCACGCCAGTTGCCGGGGTGGCGCAGAAGATCGCGCAGGGCATACCAGTCATCGCGACGAGGCAACATGGCGCGAGCTTTCTGCTTTATGGCTTGGAGTTGCTGAGCCGCGTCGGGCTTGTGGCGCAGCGCCCAAGCCTGCCCCCAGACCTCGGACCATTCATGTAACACAGCAACCTCGCCATCCAGCCAAGGCTCGTCGCGGGCAAGAAGCCAGCCCCCGCCTGAAAACCCATCGCCGATTGCCGGCAACGGTAGCCACAATGCATGCAACGGCAACCATTCATCCCATTCGTCGCGCACAGTTTCGGGCATGGAATCAGCGTTGACCAACAGAGGCGCGGCGGTATTTGTTGAGTTTTTGTTGCAGCTAATTTCATCGAGAGATGGTTCTGGCCGGGGAGCCCTGATCTCGCGTAACAGTCGCCCTAGCCAATGCACATAAGGTGCATTGGCCTCAGGGGAAACAACGCCGGAAAGCGCCGTG
>JAABRC010000442.1 GCA_011391115.1 Candidatus Egaibacter danicus
CCAGGTAGCTGATCTTGTTGATCATGCCGCGCACTGCAGGGGTGTCCTGCAATTCACTGGTGCTGTTGAGCTTGCGCAGGCCCAGGCCGCGAACGGTGTCGCGGTGCGACTGCTTGGTACCGATTGGGCTACGCACCAACTGGACCTTGACGGTATTTTGTGTGGTCATGACTGTTCCAATCAACCCAGAATGTCTTCAACCGACTTGCCACGCTTCGCAGCAACGCTGGCAGGGGTGGTCGAGTTTTTCAGTGCGTCCAGGGTAGCGCGCACGAGGTTGTAAGGATTGCTCGAGCCATGGCTCTTGGCCACAACGTCGGTGATACCCAGAACTTCGAACACGGCACGCATCGGACCGCCAGCAATGATGCCGGTACCCTTGGAGGCGGGCAGCATCATCACGTTGGAGGCGCCGTGCTCACCGTGCACGCTGTGGTGCAGGGAGCCGTTCTTCAGCGAAACCTTGATCATGTTGCGGCGAGCCGCTTCCATGGCTTTTTGCACAGCAACCGGCACTTCACGCGCCTTGCCCTTGCCCATGCCAACACGACCATCGCCATCGCCCACCACGGTCAGTGCAGCGAAACCGAGGATGCGACCGCCCTTGACCACTTTGGTCACGCGGTTGATCGCGATCATCTTCTCGCGCAAACCGTCGTCGTTCGCTTCGTTCTTGATGTTTGCGGTAAATTTAGCCATTTTGTGTATTCCGTTTGATCAGAACTGCAGACCAGCTTCACGTGCTGCGTCTGCCAGGGCTTTCACCCGGCCGTGGTAAGCGAAACCGGAACGGTCAAACGCGACCTTTTCGATGCCTGCTGCTTTCGCTTTTTCAGCGATACGCTTCCCAACCAACTGGGCTGCAGCGGTGTTGCCACCTTTGCCTGCACCACCGATTTGGGCGCGCACTTCGGCTTCGGCCGTGGAGGCAGATGCCAACACACGGGAGCCGTCGTCGGAAATGACGCTGGCATAGATGTGCAGGTTCGTGCGGTTCACGGTCAGGCGGACGGCACCCTGCTGCGCAATGCGGATGCGCGTCTGACGGGCCCGGCGGAGACGTTGCTCTTTTTTCGTCAACATGATCCTGATCCTTATTTCTTCTTGGTTTCCTTGATCACGACCTTTTCATCCGAATAACGGATGCCCTTGCCCTTGTAAGGCTCGGGGGGGCGCACAGCGCGCACCTCGGAAGCAATCTGGCCCACGCGCTGGCGATCGGAACCCTTGATCAGGATTTCGGTCGGCGTCGGGGTTTCCACCTTGATACCAGCAGGCATATCCATCACCACAGGGTGCGAATAGCCCACGGTCAGGTTGAGCTTGGCGCCTTGTGCCTGGGCTTTGTAACCCACGCCAATCAGCGTCAACTTCTTTTCGAAGCCTTTGCTCACACCGTTGACCATGTTGTTCACCAGCTGACGCATGGTGCCCGACATGGCATTGGCTTCGCGGGACTCGTTTGTTGGCACAAACGTGAGCGAGCCGGCGTTGTTTTCAACTTTGACCAAGGCGTTTTGCGCCAGCGCCAGCGCACCCAGGGCGCCCTTGACATTGATCAGACCGTCGTTGACAGCCACTTCAACCCCTGCGGGGACGGTGACCGGTTGTTTTCCAATACGTGACATTCAGTAGCTCCTCAATGCCCGCATCAGGCGACGTAACACAGGACTTCACCACCGACACCGGTAGCGCGCGCCTTGCGGTCCGTCATCACACCCTGGGGCGTGGTAACGATGGCCACACCCAGACCGTTCTGGACCTGGGGGATGGCATTGCGGCCACGGTAGACGCGCAGGCCAGGGCGGCTCACGCGCTCGATGCGCTCGATCACAGGACGACCGGCGTAGTACTTGAGAGCAATCTCAAGTTCATTTTTGCCGTCGTTGCTCTTGACCTGGAACCCATCGATGTAACCTTCGTCCTTCAGGACTTGGGCAATCGCGGTTTTGACTTTGGACGCTGGCATCGTGACGCTGGCTTTTTCAACCATCTGTGCGTTACGGATGCGGGTCAACATGTCGGCAATAGGATCACTCATGCTCATGTGGGGTTCTCCTAGTGCTTACCAGCTGGCTTTGGTGATGCCGGGGATCTCACCGGCAAACGCCATCTCGCGAACCTTGGCACGGGCCAGGCCGAAGTGGGCAAAGGTACCGCGCGGACGACCGGTGATTTCGCAGCGGTTGCGCTGTCGGGTCGGGTTCGCGTTGCGGGGAAGCTTTTGCAGACCCATACGGGCTGCATCACGCTCTTCGTCGGTACGCTTCGCGTCGTTGGCGATTGCCTTCAACTCGGTGTATTTCTTGGCAAACTTGGCGGCGAGTTTCTCGCGCTTGAGTTCACGTTGCAGTAGTGCTTGTTTAGCCACGCGCCACCTCAGTTCTTAAACGGGAAACGGAAACCAGCCAGCAGAGCTTTGCACTCGGCATCGTTCTTGGCGGTCGTCGTGATGCTGATGTTGAGGCCGCGCAAGGCATCAACCTTGTCGTACTCAATCTCAGGGAAAATGATCTGCTCTTTGACGCCGATGTTGTAGTTGCCACGGCCGTCAAAAGCCTTGCCCGAAATGCCACGGAAGTCACGGACACGCGGCAAAGCCACGGTCACGAAACGATCCAGGAATTCGTACATGCGGGCACCGCGCAGGGTGACCATGCAACCGATGGGCTGCTGCTCGCGGATTTTGAAACCCGCAATGGCCTTGCGAGCCTTGGTGACAACTGGCTTCTGGCCAGCGATCTTGGTCAGGTCGCCCACGGCGTTGTCCATGACTTTCTTATCAGCAACAGCTTCGCTCACGCCCATGTTGAGGGTGATTTTGGTGATGCGCGGGACTTCCATCGTCGACT